>DATEKY010000986.1:0-2906 GCA_035277225.1 Xanthobacteraceae bacterium | reverse complement strand
AGGCTCGATCCGGCGCCGCCCGGCCGCACCCTCGCGCTCGCGCCGGCCTGCGGCGTCGCCTTTCCCGACCTGCGTCCGGCGGCGGCCTGGATCCTCGGCCGCGACGACCTGCTGCGGATCCTCGACGCCAGGGGCACCGTGCTGCTCGAGCTGAGCGAGGTCGAGAACGGCATGTACGAGACCTCGCCGAGCTTCACGCACTACTTCCTGCAGACGCTCGCGGCGATCGGGAAGGAGCGCATCACCGACGACCTGTTCGGCGATTGGCAGTTCTCGCGCGGCGGCAAGGCGATCTGCCAGCTCAATCTCGGCAACACCGCCTACGATGCGGACTCGTTCGCGCTGACGATCAAGCCCGGCTGCGATCAGCTCGTCACGCGCTTCGCGCCGGTCGCCTGGCGCTTCGACCGCGGACAATTCGTGATGCTCGACGCCAAGGGGCAGTCCTGGCGCTTCGAGGAGAACGACGAGAACGCCTGGAGCCGCATCCCGGCGATGCGCCCGCCGCTGACCATGGTGCGGCCGCAGCAGCCCGCTCAATAGCCGCGCCCTCCAATCCGAGGCTTCAATGCAATTCGACTTCAAGACGATGAAGCCGATGGACCGCTATGAGCTTTTGCTCGGCACCGTCGTCCCGCGGCCGATCACCATCGTGACGACGTTGTCGGCCGGCGGCGCGCTGAACGCTGCGCCCTACAGCCTGTTCAACGTGGTCGGTCACGACCCGCCCGTCATCATGATCGCGGTGCTGCCGCATCCCGAGGGACGCCTGAAGGACACTGCCGACAACATCCTGGCCACGCGCGAGTTCGTCGTGAACTTGGTGCCGCGATCGATGGGCGAGGCGATGAACATCACCTGCATCGATGCGCCGCCGGGCCGGGATGAGCTCAATCTTGTGGGACTGGAAACGGCGCCTTCGGCCACGATCAAGCCGCCACGCATCGCGGCGAGCCCGGTCGCGTTCGAATGCCGCCTACTCACCTCGCTGTCGTTCGGGCCTAACCAGGCCGTCATCTTCGGCGAGGTCGCGAGCGCCTATGCGGCGGACGACGTCGTGCTCGATGCCGCGCGCGGCGGCGTCGATACGCCGAAGCTCGACCTGTTCGGCGCCATGCACGCGGCACGCTGGTACTCGACCACGACCGACCGCTTCGAAATGGTGCGGCCGACCTGGGCGCAGTGGGTGCAAGAAGGAAAGGCGCGCTGAAGCGTCAGATCATTCCCTCGAGCCGCGCGTAGCTCGCCTCCATCCCATGCTCCATGCCGCTCGCGAGCATCATCGCGCGCGTTTGCTCGTCCGGCAGCGTCATGCGCATGGTCATCACGGTGCCGCTGCCGTCGGGCTCGAAGCGCGTCTCGACGTGGTTGTCGGGCGTCGGATCGGGAAGAAACATGCGTTCGACGTGCACGATGCGCCGAAACGGCTCAAGCGCGACGAACTCGCCGGTGAGATGGAAACCGCCCTGGTCCGGGTTCGCCCATTCGTAGCGGATCCTGCCGCCCGGCCGCGCCTCGCAGATGCAGACCGGCATGGTCCAGCCGTCCGGACCGAGCAACCATTTCTGGATCAGCGCCGGCTCCGTGTGCGCGCGATAGACCTGCTCGGGCGTTGCGGCGAAACGGCGGGTCACCACCACGAAGCGGTCGCCCTCGGTCTTGAGCGTCATTTTACTCACGGTCACTCCTTCTCCTTGCCTGAGTTCATCGCGTCGAGCAGGCCGTCGAGCCTGTCGTAGTTGCGCGACAGCGCGCTCCTGAGCAGCTCCAGCCACCGATCGACGGACGCGAGACCGGTGTCCGACAGCCGGCAGTGCCGGCGCGTCCCTTCCGCCCGGCGGACGATCAGTCCGGCGCCCTCCAGCACCTTCAGATGGCGCGAGATCGCCGGCTGCGTCATCTCGAAGGGCTCGGCCAATTGCATCACCGTGGCTTCGCCCTGTGTCAGCCGCGCCAGGATCGCCCTGCGCGTCGGATCGGCCAGCGCGAGAAAAGCTGCATCGAGGTTCGCGTCGGCACCCTGTATCATAACTCACATGTTATATAACAAATACGTTATGGTCAAGGGGTTACAGGGCGCGCAAAACTCACTGGCATGCCCGGAACTTTGCCTCGGGCATCACAACGGTGCGTTGACGCGCTGGAAATCTCGACCGATGATCCCCGGGGTTGGGGGAGTCCATGTCTTCGTTTTCCTCGCGGCGGGCTTGCGGGTCCTGCACCGCACCTGTCGGCGCCGTATTGCCTTTACTTGCCGCCCTCCTGTTGGGCGGATGCGTCACGACGGGGAGCGAAGAGGGCAGCGCGCCACCCGCGGCGCAGGTCGCCGCAAGGCGCAGCGCGCAGCAGTGCGCACAGGAGGTAGTCGGCAAGCCCGACTACGCGCCGCTGCATGCCAAAGTCTATTTCGGGACCGACGACGTTGGCGCGCGGCCGTATCTCGCCAACCGCGATCGCCCTGCCGCGACCGAGACTGTCTTGTTGGATGCGATGAACGGCGAGCTGCGCGAGTGCCGGCAACTCGCGCTCTCCGAGGCTCCGTCCTCGCGCACGACCAAGCTGGCCGAATTCCACCGTGCAGAGGACAAGCTGTGGAGCGAAGCCGCCACAGGACGCCTCACCTGGGGCCAGTTCAATCAGCGGCGGCGGACAATCGCCGCACACGCGCAAGCGCTGCTCACCGCGCCGGCGCCGGCCGTCACGGCGGCGCCCAGGCAGGACCTGTTCGCACTCGACCCTCCGCGCAGCGACGATGCTCAGATGCGCTGGCGCGGCTCGCGCGAACCGAGGCCCGGCGCAACGATCACGATCGACTCAATGAACCAGTCAGGCAGCACTTATTGCGGTGCCATGAGGCATACTGCGTATTGCGATCCTCGACGCTGACCTGCGGCACGCCTTCAGAA
>DATEKY010000985.1:0-7165 GCA_035277225.1 Xanthobacteraceae bacterium | reverse complement strand
CGAGAAAAAGAACGGCGGCAGCAGCGTCACGCAGTCCTTCTCGAAGCCGAGATGGGACAGTCCGCAGATCGGATACTTGGCGAACACGTGCCAGAACGCGATGCATACGACCGCGACGAGGATCTGGAGCGCGAGAAGCGTGGAGCGGCTCATCATCACCCTCCCCCCGTCTGCTGATAGCCTTTCATCACTTCATCCTTCAGCGCTTCCCAGATTTCGCGATGCAGCTTGTGGAAGGCGGGATCGAGCTTCACCTCGCCGATGTCGCGCGGCCGCGGCAGCGGCACCGTCCAGTTGCCGATGATGCGCGCGGCCGGCCCCGCCGACATGATGACCACGCGGTCCGAGAGCGAGATCGCCTCTTCGAGGTCGTGGGTGACGAACAGCACCGCCTTGCGGTCGGCGCTCCACAGGTCGAGCAGCAGATTGCCCATGATCTGGCGCGTCTGCGCGTCGAGCGGCCCGAACGGCTCGTCCATCAGCAGGATCTTCGGATCGCGGATCAGCACCTGCGTCAGGCCGACGCGCTTGCGCTGCCCGCCCGACAGCATGTGCGGATAGCGGTCGCCGAAGCCCGCAAGGCCGACACGGGTGAGCCATTGTTCGGCGCGGGCGCGCGCGTCGGCCTTGGGCGTGCCGGCGATCTCCAGTCCGATCGCGACGTTCTCGAGCGCGGTCTTCCAGGGAAACAGCGCCTCGGCCTGGAACAGGTAGCCGGACAGCCGGTTGAGGCCGGTCAGGCCCTTGCCGAAGCAGGTGGCGGCGCCGTGCGAGGGACCGATCAGGCCGGCCGCGACGTTCAGCAGCGTGGATTTGCCGCAGCCGGTCGGGCCGACGATCGCGACGAATTCGCCGTCCGCGACATCGAGCGTGGCGCGCTCCACCGCCGTGTAGGTGCCGCCGTCGGCGAGACGGAACGCCACCGATACCTCGGCGAGCGAAACGGCGGTCGCGCCGGCCGCGGCTGCGGCGCTCGAACCTGCGGCCATGCATCCCCTCTGTGATTGCGTTTCAGGCGGCCCCGCGCGGCAAGCTAGCGGGCCGCCCGGAAGATGCAAGCGGTGGGCAGCATTTCCTGTCATTCCGGGGCCGAGCGGAGCGAGGAGCCCGGAATCCATAATCACTGTACAAGCGGCAATCGCACCAGTGCAGCGACACTGCCTCGATGGAGTTTATGGATTCCGGGCCCACGCCTTCGGCGTGTCCCGGAATGACCTCGCGATCCTATAACCCCTTGATCAGGCCGGCGTCGATCAGCAGCCGGTTGAAGCGGCGTGCTTCCGCTCCGCCATGGCAGCGATAGAACAGCCCGTTGCAGCGCTGCAGGATGCGCTTCTGCTCGGTGAACGAGGCATCGAGCGGAATGCCCGCGGCTTCGAGCACGATCAGCGGCAGATAGGGCGCATCGATCGCGTCGACCGCGGACGAGAGGTCGCGCGGCGTGAAGTTGATCGTGTTGATCGCATAGTAGGTCATCAGGAAGCGCGGATCGGCCGCCGCAATGCGCCGCGCCAGCATGGTGTCGTCCTGTCCCGGGTCGATCATGTTGCGCGCGAAGTACGGCTGGTGATCGCCGAAGCGCACGATCAGGAACGACTCGTCGGGAAAGTCGCGCTTCAGCCGCGCCTCGAAGGCCTGATAGTCGACTGCGCTCAGATGCTGGCGGCGTAGATACTCGTCCACGTCCGGCCGGTTGCCGAGGTCCTTCCAGTCCGGCGCCAGATCAGGCCGGAAACGGAAGTCCCACGGGAAGTGGTTCTGCGCCGTGTAGACCAGCAGGAACAGCGGGTCCTTGCCGCGATGGCGCGCGATCGTGTCCGCCGCCTTGTCGAAATAGAACGCGTCGGGGTCGAGGAAATTCGCGCCGAGCGCCTGCGAGTCGAGGAAGCTCTGGATGCCGGCGGTCTGCTGGAAGTGCCGCGCGCTCAGGAACGCGCCGTACATCGGATAGAGCGTGAAGGTCTTGTAGCCGCATTTCTTCAGGGTCTGCGGCAGTCCGCGCTCGATCCGCCCGGCCGCGATGCGCGTCACGAAATCGGCGAAGCGCCCGTAGGAGCGCGCCGACAGGCCGGTGAGCACGTTGTATTCGGTGTACCAGCTCGGTCCCCCGGCGCCTTCCACCATCAGCGAGCGCTGCCTGCCGTCGCTCGACTTGAAATGCGCGCCGTAGCCGGCCGGCACCTTCACGCCCGGAACGGCGCGGATGTCGAAGCTCGACTCGTCGAACACCATGATGATGTGCGGGGCTTTCCGCACCGTGCAGGCCGTGTCGGCAACAGTCGTTGCCAGCCGGTCCGGCGTCGTCGCGTCGGCGTCGAGGATGCCGCGCGTCATCACGTCGCCGACCGCGGTCACGCCGGAGCGCGCAAACTTGGAGACGTAGTTCTCGGCATAGAACTCGTCCCACGGATCGCTCGGCACCGCGAGCGCGAGCGCAACCAGCGCCGCGAAACAGGCAAGCGCGCCGAACAATGCGCTCCGCCGCCGCACGCGGAACGGGTCGAACCGCCACAACAGCACCAGCCCGACCGTCACCAGCACCGCCGCGATCAGCACCTTGGCGCCGAGCCGCGGGAAGACCTGCATCAGGAAGGAGAACGTGTCGGCGTCGACCACCATCAGGTCGACGAAGTTGACCGTGGTGAGCAGGATGTCGTGCTTGAACTGCGACAGCAGGATCAGCACCGCAAGCGCGGCCAGCGACAGCGCGGCGGCCACCATCGGGCGCGCCAGCAGTGTCAGCAGCAGGAAGTTGAGCAGGCCCCAGAACAGCACGAACGCGGCGGCCGGGATGAGCTGGCCTTCGGTCGCAACCAGGAGTGCGAGCGCCGCGCCATGCAGAACGACCAGCGCTCCGACGCGCAGGACCGTCTGGCGGGAAGGACTCTCCGTCCCATAAAAGCGGCTGGCGAGGGCGCTGACGGCGGGCGGCATTTACTCAACAAGCCGCGCCCGGACTTTGTTTCTTTCCCCGCCGGGCGGCGGTCGGTGTCATAAAACTGTAATTGAACTGTCGTGGCAAGGGCGGCGATTCCACCGCCGAAAAAGGTCCCATGCGCCGGTTAACCGGCGGACGGACCAGCAGCGAGCGCCGCCGCGTAGGCGGTATCGAAGAAGGTGGTGAGTGCCGCGATCCTGCCGTCCCGCACCTCGAACAGGTCGAGCACATCGGTGTCACCTGCCCGTTCGTGGTGCGGAACGTGCCGCGCCAGTGCACCACCGCGCGCGGCGGGTCGATGATGCGGCAATGTTCGCGGAATTCGACCAGCTCGAAGGTATCGAACATCCCCTGCATCGCCGCGACCTGCTCGGTCCGGCTCTTCGTGGCGGCCGGTGCACCGTTCGCCATGAAGCGCCCATCGTCGGTGAACAGCGCACAGGCGCCTTGCACGTCCTGCGCCCGGCGCGCCGCATAGGCCTTGTCGAGCAGACTGTCGATGGCTGCACGCGTGTCCGTCACGCTCTCCTCTTGTCGCGCCGCCGTCGGATCCGGCGGTTTTCAAAGTTCGGTCAATATCATAGCATTTCATGGTTGTTAAAATTTTCGGAGGCAACCATGGCCAAGAAGGCGAAGAAAGCGAAGACGGCCCGCGTGCCGGCCGCGCGCGGCTTCAAGGCACTGGCGATGCATGTCACCGAGGCGAAGGGGCGCGACGTCTTCGAGGCGCTCAAGGCCGAGCGGCCGGTTGCGGCGGCGTTCGGGCTGGTCACGAGCCAGCCGGAAAACCTCGATCCCGAGAGCGCGGCGAAGCGCATCCTGGAACACGCGCTGGCGAGCGACGCCGCTCCGTCGCTGACCGCGCCGAAGGTCGGCGGCACCGAGAGCGACTTCAAGAGCCTCGGCGTGGAGACCGTTCCGCTCACCGGCACCCGCGTGGTCAAGTTCCGCCAGCAGATCAAAGGCATCCCGGTCTACGGATCGCTGGTCAGCGTCGAGCTCGACGACAACAACGAGGTGGTCTCGCTCAACTCCAACCTCGCGACGCCCAACGTGTCGTCTCACCTCGCCAAGGTCTCGCCGCAGGACGCGTTGAAACGCGTCGCCTCCGAAGCCGGCTACGGCCGCGAACTGCCGGACGTGACGCCCTCGCTCAATTTCTATCTCGACGCCAAGGGCAAGTGGCGGCTCGTCTACATCGCCGAGAACGTGCGCAGCCGCAAGAAGGACAAGGCGGCGGGCAAGGATGTCCACCAGCCTCTGGTCTACGACTACGTGGTCGATGCGCTCACCGGCGCGCTGGTCGACGAGCTGCCGCGCACTCCCTCGATGGCGGCCGCCACCGCAAACGGCCCGGACGAGCTCGGCGTCTCGCAGACCTTCGGCATCGAGATCACCGGGACGAAGCGGAGCATGCGCGATGCCAGGCTCAACATCGAGACCTACGATTTCGGCTTCCGCGATCCGGAAACGATGAACAGGAGCCTGCCCGGCACGCTGCACGGCTCGCCGTTCACGCCCGCCGCGGTGAGCGCGCACGCGAATGCCAGCGCGGTCGCGACGTTCCTGCGCGACGTGCTCAAGCGCAACAACATCGACAACATGGGCGGCCGGCTGATCTCGACCGTCAACTGCGTGGTGAAGCGGTTCGAACGGCCGAAGAACAGCAAGGTCTGGCTGAACGCTTTCTGGGACGGAAAGCAGATGGTCTACGGCCAGGCGCTGTTCAACGGCAAGCTCCGCTCGCTCGCCTCCTCGCTCGACGTGGTCGCGCACGAGCTGTTCCACGGCGTGACCGGCGGCACCGCGCGGCTGGTCTATCAGGGCGAGCCCGGCGCGCTCAACGAATCCTACTCGGACATCTTCGGCGTGCTGGTCTCGAACATCGCGCAGCCCGATATCGCGCAATGGAACTGGCTGATCGGCGACGGGCTGTCGAGCGGCATGGAGGCGCTGCGCGACATGGCCGACCCGACGCGCTTCGATCAACCCAAGCTGATGAAGAATTTCCAGAAGCTGCCGCTCACCGAGGCCGGCGACTACGGCGGCGTGCACGTCAACAGCGGCATCCACAACTTCGCGGCGTTCAAGGTGATCACCGCGAAGGACGGCGCCAACCGTTTCGTGTTCAAGCCGGAGGAAGCCGCCGCCATGTTCTACATCGCGCTGACCCAGCAGCTGTCGCGCCAGTCGGTGTTCTCCGACAGCCGGCGCGGCGTGGTGCTGGCGACGCGCTCGCTGTTCCGCACGCTGCCGCAGGCACAGGTCGATGCGCGCGTGAGCGCGGTCGAGGCCGGCTTCGACGCCGCCGGGATCAAATGAAAACGGGCCCGCGTCTGCGGGCCCGTTTTTGGACGTTCGTCATGCCCCGCGAAAGTGGGGCATGACGCAGAACTGGATCAGTTCCTGCTCTTATCCACCAGCGCCTTCGCCTTGATCCACGGCATCATGGCGCGCAGCTTCTCGCCGACCTGCTCGATCGGGTGTTCGGCGAGCTTGGCGCGGGTCGCCTTGAACGAGGTCTGGTTGACCTTGTTCTCGAGCATCCAGTCGCGCGTGAACTTGCCGGACTGGATGTCGGCCAGCACCCGCTTCATCTCGGCCTTGGTGGCGTCGTTGATGATGCGCGGGCCGGAGACGTACTCGCCGTACTCGGCGGTGTTCGAGATCGAGTAGTTCATCGTCGCGATGCCGCCCTCGAAGATCAGGTCGACGATCAGCTTCACCTCGTGCAGGCACTCGAAGTAGGCCATCTCGGGCGCGTAGCCGGCGTCGACCAGCGTCTCGTAGCCGGCCTTGATCAGCTCGACCAGGCCGCCGCACAGCACCACCTGTTCGCCGAACAGGTCGGTCTCGCATTCCTCCTTGAAGCTCGTCTCGATGATGCCGGCGCGCCCGCCGCCGATCGCCGAGCCGTAGGAGAGCCCGAGATCGTGCGCGTTGCCCGACGCGTCCTTGTGGATCGCCAGGAGACAAGGCACGCCGCCGCCGCGCTGGTATTCGGAGCGCACGGTGTGGCCGGGGCCCTTCGGCGCGATCATCAGCACGTCGATGTCGGCGCGCGGCTCGATCAGGTTGAAGTGCACGTTGAGGCCGTGCGCGAACATCAGCGCGGCGCCGTCCTTCATGTTGGCGGCCAGATGGTCGCGATAGATGTCGGCCTGCAGCTCGTCGGGCGTGAGCATCATCATCACGTCGGCCCATTTGGCGGCCTCGGCGACTTCCATCACCTTGAGCTTCTCGGCCTCGGCCTTCTTCACGCCGGCCGAGGTCTTGCGCAGCGCGACCGCGACCTCCTTGACGCCGGAGTCACGCAGGTTCAGCGCATGGGCGTGGCCCTGGCTGCCGTAGCCGATGATGGCGACCTTCTTGCCCTTGATCAGGTTCAGGTCGGCGTCGCGGTCGTAGTAAACGCGCATGGTCTTTCTACCCCTACTCCTTGGGCCCCGTGGCCGTTTTGCTAATGTGAGCGTGCTTCTAGGTTCATTGGGCTGCCGGGACAAGCCCGGACGGCAGCAGAGCTACATCCCCTCCGGCCCGCGCGAAATCCCCGCCACCCCCGTGCGCGACACTTCGGCGAGGCCGAGCGGCAGCATCAGGTTGACGAACTGGTCGATTTTGCTGCTCGCGCCGGTGATCTCGAAGATGAAGCTCTCGACCGTGGCGTCGATCACGCGCGCGCGGAACGCGTCGGCGAGCCGCAGCGCCTCGACCCGGTGGTCGCCCTTGCCGCGCACCTTGACCATCGCAAGCTCGCGCTCGATCGCAGGCCCGGACTCGGTCAGGTCCACCACGCGCTGCACCTGCACCAGGCGCTCGAGCTGATGGCGGATCTGCTCGATCACCATCGGGGTGCCCGAGGTGACGATGGTGATGCGCGAGAGATGCTTCTCGTGCTCGGTCTCGGAGACGGTGAGACTGTCGATATTGTAGCCGCGCCCCGAGAACAGCCCGATGACGCGCGCGAGCACGCCCGGCTCGTTGTCGACCAGCACCGAGAGCGTGTGGCGCTCGATCTTTTCCTTGACGGTCTGTGCCGGATAATGGCTCGCACTTGCCCCGTTGCTCATTACACCAGCACCTTGCCCTTTTCGTCGATCGCCTTGGCGATGTCGCCCTCGACGTCGCCGAGCAGCATCTCGTTGTGCGCCTTGCCCGACGGGATCATCGGGAAGCAGTTCTCCATCTGGTCGACCACGCAGTCGAAGATCACCGGCTTGTCGACGT
>DATEKY010000984.1:0-3083 GCA_035277225.1 Xanthobacteraceae bacterium | reverse complement strand
TCCGGATCGCGATGCGCTGGTGCTCGGCGATGTGCGCGTCACCTACCGCGCGCTTGATAAACAAGTCGAAGCCGTCGCCGGCAATCTGGCGCGCCGCGGGTTCGCCAAAGGCGATCGCCTCGCGCTGCTGCTCGGTAATTGCTTCGAGTTCGTCGTCGCGGTGCTGGCGGCGGCGCGCATCGGCGTGATCATCGTGCCGATGAGCATCCGCCAGCGCGCGCCCGAGACCGAGTTCATCCTGACGCAGTGCGAGGCCGCAGGCCTGATCTATCAGGGCGATCTCGCCGAACATCTGCCGGCGCGCGGCTCGCATTTGCGCGAGCTGTTCGTGGTCGGCGACGGACCGGGCACGCCGTTCGCGGAGCTGACATCGCCCTGCGCCGCGCCATCCGTAGACATCGCCGAGGAAGACGTCTTCTCATTACTCTATACGTCCGGCACCACCGGCCGCCCGAAAGGCGCGATGCTGACGCACCTCGGCACGGTGCATTCGCTGATGCACTACGAGCAGGGCATGGCGCTGCGCGACGGCGAGGTGTCGGTGCTCGCCGTGCCGGCCTCGCACGTCACCGGGCTGGTGGCGATCATCCTGACCATGCTGCGCGTCGGGGGCACCACCGTGCTGATGCCCGCCTTCAAGGCGCGCACCTTCATGGAGATCGCGGCAGGCGAGCGCATGACGCACGCGCTGCTGGTGCCGGCGATGTACAATCTCTGCCTGCTCGATCCGGGCGTCGCGCAGTTCGACCTCTCGGCCTGGCGCATCGGCGGCTTCGGCGGCGCGCCGATGCCGCAGGCGACCATCGCGCGCATCGCCGCCGCCTGGCCGAACTTAACGCTGGTCAACGTCTACGGCTCGACCGAGACGACCTCGCCGGTGACGATGCTGCCGCGCGGCGAGGCCGCGACGCGCGCCGACACCGTCGGCAAGGCGCTGCCCTGCGCCGACGTGATCGCGATGGACGACGACGGCCGCGCGGTCGCGCCGGGGGCGAGCGGCGAATTGTGGATCGCCGGCCCGATGATCATTCCCGGCTACTGGCAGAACCCGGAGGCCGACGCAGCCGCGTTTTGCGGCGGCTACTGGAAATCCGGCGACATCGGCTCGGTCGACGCGGAAGGTTACGTGCGCGTGCTCGACCGCAAGAAGGACCTGATCAACCGCGGCGGCTACAAGGTCTACTGCATCGAGGTCGAGAGCGTGCTCGCGCGCCATCCCGGCGTGGTGGAAGTCGCCGTGATCGGGCGGCCCGACCCCGTGCTCGGCGAGCGGGTGCACGCCGTCGTGGTTGCGCGCAACGCGGGCATCCGCGAGGCGGAGCTGAAGCGCTTCTGCTCCGAAAACCTCTCCGACTACAAGGTCCCGGACACGATCGCATTCCTGCCCGACGCGCTGCCGCGCAACGCCAACGGCAAGGTGCTCAAGACCGCGCTGCGCGAGACATTGCCTCCGCCGCGTGGCCCCGCATAATCGGCGCAACGCCGGCCGCAGACCGGCGAACAGGAACGCCCAATGCTGACGATGCCGACCAGCCGGACCATTCCGGCGCTGCTCGACGAGATGGCGGTGCGTTTTCCCGCGCACGAGGCGCTCGTCGGCAACGGCCAGCGCTACACCTATGCGTCCCTGCGCCAGGAAGTGCGCGCCTTCGCCAAGGGCCTGCACGCGCTCGGGGTGCGCAAAGGCGACAAGGTCGCGATCCTGATGGGCAACAAGCCAGAATGGATCGTCGCGGATTTCGCGATCTGCCTGCTCGGCGGCATCATGGTGGCGGTGAACACGTGGGCGACCGTCCGCGAGTTGCAGCACATTCTCCTTCATTCCGACTCGACGATGCTGATCGCGACCGACCGCTACCTGAAATACGATTACTTCGCGATGCTCGAGGAGCTCGAGCCGCTCGCCGCCACGATGCCGCTGATGCAGCGTGTCATTCATGTCGGCACGCGCCCCTATCGCGACTCGCTGTCGTTCGCCGACGTGTTCGCGCGCGGACGCGACGTCCCGGACGCGACGATCGACGCGGCGCAGAGCGCGATCGACCCACAAGACCTCGCCTACATCCTCTACACCTCCGGCTCGACCTCGACGCCGAAGGGCGTGCAGCTGCAGCACTACGCGCTGATCGAGAACATGTGGCACATCGGCGAGCGCATGCACGTGACGCAGCACGACCGGCTCTGGCTCGCGGTCTCGCTGTTCTGGGGGCTCGGCTGCGAGAACGCGCTGTTCAACCTGATGACGCACGGCGGCTGCGTCGTGCTGCAGGAAAGCTTCGAGCCCGGCGAGGCGCTGCGCATCATCAGCGGCGAGCGCTGCACCATCTTCTACGGCATGCCCAACATGGTGCAGGCGATGACCGAGCATCCGGACCGCGCGAAGTACGATCTCTCCTCGCTGCGCGCCGGCGGCACGCTCGGCACGCCGGAGCAGTTGCAACGCGTCGTCGATCTCGGGGTGAAGGATTTCTCGACCATCTACGGACTGACCGAATCCTACGGCAACTGCACCGTCGCCGACGGGCTCGATCCGCTGGAGATCCGCATCGCCACCGTCGGGCGGCCGCTGCCCGGCGTCGATCTGCGCATCATCGACGTCGAGACCGGCCGCGAGCAGCCGCGCGGCACCGTCGGCGAGGTCCGCCTGAAGGGCTACGTCACGGTCGGCTACTACAAGGACGAGGACAAGAACCGCGAGGCGTTCGACGCCAACGGCTATTTCCGCACCGGCGATCTCGGCCTCCTCGACGAGAACGACAATCTGTATTTCCGCGGCCGGCTGAAGGAGATGATCAAGACCGGCGGCATCAATGTCGCGCCGGTCGAGGTCGAGGAGAGCCTGCTGCGCCATCCGGACGTGAAGCTCGCCTTCGTCACCGGCGTTCCGGATGCGGTGCGCGACGAGGTGATCGCCGCCGTGATCGTGCGCCATGACGGCAGAGCGGTGGACGCGCCGGCGCTGACCGAGCATTGCCGGCGCGAGCTTGCCTCCTACAAGGTGCCGCGGCTCATCACCTTCGTGAACGAGACCGACCTGCCGCTGACCACGACCGGCAAGCTGCAGAAAAACAAGCTGGCCGACT
>DATEKY010000983.1:0-8686 GCA_035277225.1 Xanthobacteraceae bacterium | reverse complement strand
AGCGTCACCACGATCAGCTGTTTGTGGGCATAGGCCTCGAGATTGGCCAGCTTGTTTTCCAGCGTGCGCTTGGTCGTGGCGTCGAGCAGCCGCGCCTCGTCGACCACGCGCCCGTCAAGCTGCGGGTAGTCGATCGCCGCTGCCGGCGCAGCGAGCGCGCACAAGAACGCGGCTATCGCCAGGAGCTTCCGCATGTTGAAGGTCCTGGCACTACTCTAGAATTTCACCTGCGGCGGGCGCTTGGTCTCTTCCGCGATGGTGAACGTCTCCATCGGCTTGTTGCCCTTGTAGAGCGTGCTCGCCCACAGCACGCCGGGAAACGTCTTGAGCTCGGTGTTGTAGGCCTGTACCGCCTCGATGTAGTCGCGCCGCGCGACCGAGATGCGGTTCTCGGTGCCCTCGAGCTGCGACTGCAGCGCGAGGAAGTTCTGGTTCGATTTCAGGTCCGGATAGTTCTCGCTGATCGCCAGCAGCCGGCCAAGCGAGCCCGAGAGCTGGGTCTGCGCCTCCTGGAATTTCTTGAACGCCTCCGGATTGGTCAGGATATCCGGCGGCAGCTGGACCGAGGTCGCGCGCGCGCGTGCCGCAACCACCGCTTCGAGCACCTGCGCTTCCTGCTTGGCGTAGCCTTTGACGGTCTCGACCAGATTGGGGATCAGGTCGGCGCGGCGCTGGTACTGGTTGAGCACCTGCGACCACTTCGCCTTGGCGGCCTCTTCCTGGCTCGGGATATTGTTGACGCCGCAGCCGGCGAGCGTGATGCCGAGAAGCGCGAGCAGCCCGAAACGGCCCGCGAGGCGAGCGAGCAGACGCATGGAAAATCTCCGCGAGGTGTGAGGTCGCATCCGGTTGGTCGCGATCGGGCGGTCGCAGGTTCACTCAAGGTCACAGAACCGGGCGAACTGCCAAACAGCGGGTTGTGCGCTAGAGTATAGCGCATGAAGCACGCCATGACTCGTTTCTTCGGTCTCGCTGTCGCAGTCCTCGCCGCAACCGCGGTTTTGGCCCAGACCGCGCCCCCCGCTCCCGCCCCGATCATCACCAATGCGGCGCGCGTCCTTCCCGTGGTCGCGCGCAACGGCATGGTGGCGTCGCAGGAGAAGCATGCGACGCGCGTCGGCGTGGAGATCCTGCGCCAGGGCGGCAACGCAGTCGACGCCGCGGTCGCAGTCGGCTTCGCGCTGGCCGTCACGCATCCGCAGGCCGGCAATATCGGCGGCGGCGGCTTCATGCTGGTGCATCTCGCAAGCGCCAACAAGACGATCGCGATCGATTATCGCGAGACCGCGCCCGCCGCGATGACGCGCGACGTGTTCCTGGATGAAAAGGGCGAGGCCGATCCGAAGAAGTCGCGTGACTCGGCGCTCGGCGTCGGCGTGCCCGGTACGGTCGCGGGGCTGGCGCTTGCGCATGAGCGCTACGGCTCGGGCCGGTTCACGCTGGCGCAGCTGATCGCGCCCGCGATCAAGCTGGCGCGCGACGGCTTCACGGTCGAGGACGATCTCGCCGACTCGCTGCCGCGCGCGGCGCCGCGCCTCGCGCGCTGGCCGGCGTCAGCGAAGATCTTTCTCAAGGGCGATGCGCCGCTCGCGCGCGGCGATCGCCTGGTCCAGGGCGAGCTCGCCGAATCGCTCGAGACGATCGCCGAGGGCGGACCGCGCGCCTTCTACGAGGACGTGCTCGCCAACAAGCTGGTCGCCGCCATCAAACAGAGCAGCGGCATCGTGACCGCCGACGACCTGAAGGACTACCGTGCGATCGAACGTCCGGTCGTGCGCGGCAGCTATCGCGGCTACGACATCGCCTCGATGCCGCCGCCCTCCTCCGGCGGCATCCATCTCGTGCAAATCCTCAACATCCTCGAGGGCTTCCCGCTGCGCGACCTCGGACCGGAGTCCGCCGCGACCTTGCACCTGATGATCGAGGCGATGAAACCGGCCTATGCGGACCGCGCAGAATTTCTCGGCGATCCTGCATTCGTCAAAGTGCCGCTCGCGGGACTGATCTCGAAGCGCTATGCCGCCGAACAGCGCAAGGCGATCGACCCGGAGCGCGCGCGGCCGGCCGAGACGATCAAGCCCGGCACGCCGGCCGCTTACGAGAGCGACAACACCACGCATTTCTCGGTGATCGACCGCGACGGCAATGCCGTCGCCAACACCTATACGCTCAATTTCAGCTACGGCCTCGGCCTCGTGGCCGACGGCACCGGCATCCTGCTCAACAACGAGCTCGACGATTTCGCCGCCAAGGCCGGCGCGCCGAACGCCTACGGGCTGGTCGGCGGCGACGCCAATGCGCCGGCGCCGGGCAAGCGCCCGCTCTCCTCGATGGCGCCGACCATCGTGTTTCGCGACGGCCGCGTGGTGCTGGTCACCGGCACGCCGGGCGGCAGCCGCATCATCACCACGGTGCTGCAGGTGATCCTCAACGTCATCGATCACCGGATGAACATCGCCGAGGCGGTCGCGGCGCCGCGCATCCATCATCAATGGCTGCCCGACCGCGTGTTCGCCGAGCGCGGCCTGTCGCCCGACACCCTCCGCCTGCTCGAAGCGAAGGGCCACAGGATCGTCACCACCGCGACCTCGGGCTCGGCCAACTCGATCCTGGTCACGCCGGACGGGTTGACTGGCGCGGCCGACATGCGACAGCGCGGCACCTTGGCGGAGGGGTATTGAAGCCGCTGATGAACCGGGTCCGGGGCTGGACACTGTGAAAATTGGAGCGGGCGAAGGGATTCGAACCCTCGACCCCGACCTTGGCAAGGTCGTGCTCTACCCCTGAGCTACACCCGCATCCGTAAGACCCCGCGGCTGGGTGGCCGCCGGCGCGCCCCGTATGCCAAAACGCGTCGCCGATTGCAACAACCCGACAAATCGGGCCAAAAAGCAACGGGCGGCCCGGAACCTGAACCCGGACCGCCCGCTTCGCTCGTGTGGAACGAAAGTAGCCAGACAACGCCACCGTAGCGGAGGGCAATTGCCGAAATGCTAATTCAAATCGGCAGGATTGCTCGTAATTCTACCCATGGTTCCACCAGACAAGGCCGACATGCCCGCGACGCCCGACGATCTCTTCGCCTTTCTCGACCGCCAAGGTATCCCGCACAAGACCGCGACCCATGCGCCGCTCTTCACGGTCGAGCAGAGCCAGGCGCTGCGCGGCACGATTCCGGGCGGACATACCAAGAATCTGTTCCTCAAGGACAAGAAGGACGCGGTGTTTCTCGTCGTCGCGCCGGAGGAGGGGCACGTCGATCTCAAGACGCTGCACCACAAGCTCGGCGCGGGGCGCTTTTCGTTCGGCTCGGCCGATCTGATGCTGGAATTGCTCGGCGTTTCGCCCGGGGCCGTGACGGCGTTCGGCGTCATCAACGATACCGCGCACCGTGTCACCGTCGTGCTCGACGCCGGCCTGATGGAGCATGCGATCATCAACTGTCATCCGCTCGTCAACACCATGACGACGTCGGTCGCGCGCGACGACCTGCTGAAATTCTTCACCGCGACCGGCCACACCCCGCGGATCGAGCCGGTCGCAGGGCCCCGTCCCTGACGGATTGCATTCCGCCCCGCTCTGACCCATTTATGCGGGGGATTTTCAGGGCTTTGGCGCCGCGGGCGCCGCGAAGGAACGCAAAAGCATGCTGCAAGATATCGCGGGCGCGGCGCCGGCTGCCAACGGTCTCGTCAAGGACGTGACCACGCAGTCCTTCATGAAGGACGTGATCGAGGAATCGAAGCGCCAGCCGGTGCTGGTCGATTTCTGGGCCGAATGGTGCGGACCGTGCAAGCAGCTCACGCCGGTCCTGGAGAAGGCCGTCAAGGGCGCCAAGGGCAAGGTCAAGCTCGCCAAGATGGACATCGACAAGCATCCGGCCATTCCCGGCCAGATGGGGATCCAGTCGATCCCGGCGGTGATCGCGTTCGTCAACGGTCAGCCGGCCGACGGCTTCCTCGGCGCGCTGCCCGAGGGCCAGGTCGCGGATTTCATCGCGCGCATCACCAAGGACAAGCTCGGCGGCGAGGCGCAGGACTTCCTCAAGTCGGCCGAGGAGGCGCTTGGCGCCGGCAACGCCGAAGAGGCGATCGCGCTGTACGGCGAGGTGCTGCGCGAGGAGCCGGGCAGCGTGCCGGCGCTTGCCGGCCTGGCACGTGCCTATGTGGAGACCGGCGCATTCGATCAGGCGAAGGAAACGCTCGCGCTCGTCCCCGAGGCGAAACGCAACGACGCCGCCGTTGCGGCCGCGCGCTCCGCGCTCGAGGTTGCCGAGCAGGCGCAATCGGTCGGACCGGTCGGCGAGCTCGAGCAGAAGGTTGCCGCCAACCCGCTCGACCACCAGGCGCGGTTCGATCTCGCAGTCGCGCTCAACGCGGCCGGCAAGCGGCAGGAGGCCGCCGATCATCTGCTCGAAATCGTCAAGCGCGACCGCAAGTGGAACGAGGACGGCGCGCGCAAGCAGCTCGTGCAGTTCTTCGAGGCGTGGGGCCCGACCGACGAGGCCACGGTGAACGGACGGCGCAAGCTGAGTTCGATCTTGTTTTCGTAGTCAGAGCATGATCGCGAAAAGCGGATACCGGTTTTCGGGAAGGATCATGCTCCAATAAAATGGCTTTCTTCCCGCGTACACCGGGAGAACAACGATGCCGATGAACGTGGTCTACCGCGGGCCGGCGGATCTGCCGCACGCGATCCCGGTGTTTCCGCTGCCGGGCGCGCTGCTGCTGCCGCGCGGGCAGATGCCGCTCAACATTTTCGAACCGCGCTATCTCGCGATGATCGACGACGCGATGGCCGACCGCCATCGCCTGATCGGCATGATCCAGCCCGACACCGCGCATCCGGGTCCCGACGACAAGCCGAACCTGTACAAGATCGGCTGCGTCGGCCGCATCACGCAGCTCGCCGAGACCGGCGACGGGCGCTATCTGCTCGAGCTCACCGGCGTCGCACGCTTTCGCGTCGAGGAAGAGCTCGCCGTGCTGACGCCGTATCGCCAGTGCCGCGTCGACTACTCGTTTGCCGACGACTTCTCGGCCCGCAAGGGCGAGGAGGCCGTCGACCGCGACGCGCTGCTCAAGGCGCTGGCGAGCTTCCTCAAGGCCAACAAGCTCAACGCCGACTGGGAGGGCATCGAAAAGGCGCCGAACGAGGCGCTGGTCAACGCGCTCGCCATGATGTCGCCCTACGGCTCGGCCGAGAAACAGGCGATGCTGGAAGCGCCGGATCTCAAGACCCGCGCCGAGATCCTGGTGGCGCTGACCGAGATCGAGCTTGCCAAGAGCACCGAGGGTGAAACCAAGCTGCAGTAGCCGGAAAGCCGTGCTATTCGTCTGTCAGCCATCCTCTGGAGCACTTGATGAACACCCCTGACCGCCCCGCCAGCAGCGTCGATCCGAAGCTGCTCGAAATTCTCGTCTGCCCGCTCACCAAGAGCCCGCTCGAGTACGACAGCGCCAAGCAGGAGCTGATCTCGCGCGCCGCCAAGCTCGCCTATCCGATCCGCGACGGCATTCCGATCATGCTGCCGGAAGAGGCGCGCCGGCTGGACTAGGCACGCGGCCTTTCGACGAAAATCAGCCCGTTGATGGCCCCGCGGCCATGACGGAAAACAAGTACGCAACAAGAAAATCGGGAGAACGCTATGAAAATGTGGGGGCGCAACACCTCGTCCAACGTGCAGAAGGCGATGTGGGCGGTCGGCGAGCTGAAGCTGCCGTGCGAGCGCATCGACGTCGGCGGCGCCTTCGGCAAGACCAAGGACCCGTTCTATCTGGCGATGAATCCGAACTCGCTGGTGCCGACGCTCGAGGAAGACGACGGCTTCACGCTGTGGGAGTCGAATTCGGTGGTGCGCTATCTGTCGGGGAAGCACGGCGGCGTGCTCGAGCCGAAGGACGCAAAGACCCGCGCCAAGGCGCATCAGTGGATGGACTGGCAGCTTTCGGTGATCGGCCCGGCGATCACGCCGGTGTTCTGGGGCCTGATCCGCACGCCGCCGGAGAAACGCGACCCGGCCGCGATCGATGCCGGCAAGACCAAGACCACCGCCGCCGCGCAGATCATGGACGAACAGCTCGGCAGGACCCGCTTCATGGCGGGCGATGCATTCAGCTACGGCGACATTCCGGTCGGCGTGATGATCCGCCGCTACATGGAGCTGGTGCCGGAGCGGCCCAAGATGGCGAACCTCGAGCGCTGGTTCGGCGAGATTTCCGCACGGCCCGCGTTCAAGGAGCACTGCGGCGGCATCCCGCTTACGTGATCCGCGCATGATCCCGCGATGAGCAAAGAAGGGCGGATACTCGGACTGATCGGCGGGCTCGGGCCGGGCGCGACGGTCTACTACTACAATGGCCTCATCGCCGCCCATAAGGCGCAAGGGCGCGTCGCCCGCATGCTGATCGCGCACGCGGACGTCGATCACGGCCGTCCGCTCGCCGAAGCCGGCAAGCTCGACGAGCTCGCGCGCTACCTCAACGGCTTCATCGACGCGACCGCCGCAGGCGGCGCCGAGATGGCGGCGATCGTCGCGGTCACGCCGCACATCTGCGCGGCGCAGCTCACGCCGCTGTTGCGCATTCCGCTGATCGACATGGTGGCGACGGTCGCCGACGCGATCCGCGAGCGCGGGCTGAAGCGCGTCGCGCTGTTCGGCACGCGCTCGACGGTGGAGTCGCGCATGTTCGGCCGGCTTGGCGTCGACGTAATCGTGCCGAACCAAGACGAGATCGACTTCATCCACAATTCCTATCTGGACGTGGTCTACGACCGCAGCTCGCCGGAGAAGATCGACCGGTTGCGCGAGCTCGCCCACACACTGGTCAAGCGCGACGGCGCCGAGTCCGTGCTGCTCGCCGGGACCGATCTCTCGATGGTGCTGAACGAAGAGAACGCCGGCTTCCCGACCATCGATTGCGCCGGCGTGCACATCAAGGCGATCACGCAGCGATTGCTGAGTTAGCTTTTCCTTCGAAACGACCTAAACGCCGCCTCGACATCCTCTTTGCTCGCAATCCCACTTCGTTCTGCATCGTCGAGCGCGCGCAATTCTTCGTTGCTTGCGCGATATTGCTTGTCCGAACTTGGACGGCCTTCCTGCTTTGCTCGTTTCTCGGTCATTTCCCTACAAGGCCTCCCCCCGCAGCAGCTTCGGTACCTCGCCGGTGACGCCAGCGGCCTCGCGGATGAAGAACGACTTCAGCGCCGGCATCCGGTCGACCAGGCCCAAGCCCACATCGCGCATCAGTCGCAGCACGTCGGACTCGTTGGAGAACAGCCGGTTCAGCCCGTCGGTCGCCAGCCCCATCGCGGCGGTGTCGAAGCGGCGCCAGCGCTGGTAGCGCTCCAGCACGTCGGCGCCGCCGGGATCGAGCCCGAGCCGTGCTGCGTCGACGATCGCCTCGGCCAGCGCCGCGATGTCGCGCAGGCCCATGTTGAGGCCCTGGCCAGCGATCGGATGGATCACATGCGCGGCATCGCCGACCAGCGCGATGCGCTCGGCGACGAACGAGCGCGCGATGAACAGCCCGAGCGGATACGCGCGCCGCGCCGCGACCACCCCGATCTCGCCGAGATGCAGGCCGAAGCGGCGTTCCAGCTCGGCGTGAAACGCCGCGTCGGGCAGCGCGACGATGCGCGCGGCTTCGGCGTCGGTCTCGGTCCACACCAACGACGAGCGCCTGCTGGTGAGCGGCAGGATCGCGAAGGGACCGGCGGGGAGGAAGTGCTCCTCGGCGCGGCCGTTGTGCTCGCGCTCATGCGCCACCGTCGTGACGATCGCCGACTGGCCGTAGGACCATCCGTGCGTCGCGATGCCGGCCTGCTCGCGCACCGATGAGCGCGCGCCATCGGCAGCGACCAGCAGCGAGGCGGAGATTGCCGCTCCATCACCGAGCGACACCGCAATGCGTCCGCCCTGATGCTCGAAGCGCGTGACGGTGGTCGCGCGCAGTTCGATCTCCTGCTCGCGCGCTTTCGCGGCGAGCGTCGCGTTGAGCGGCGCGTTCTCGATCATGTGGGCGAACGGCTCGCCCGCCTCGACCTCGCCGGCAAACGTCAGGAACACCGGGCGCACCGCATCCGTCAGCTTCGAGTCGGTGACCACCATGTCGAGGATCGGCTGCGCATGCGCGGCGACCTCATCCCACACGCCGAGCGTCTCGAACATTCGCCGCGCCGCCGCCGCGATCGCCGAGGCGCGCAGGTCAGGCCTGGCACTGGCGGCGAAGGCCGGATCCGCGACCACGACCTTGAATGCGCTGCCGAGGCTCTGGCGCAACGCGAGCGCGAGCGCGAGCCCGGCGAAGCCGCCGCCCGCGATCACAACATCGGCGCGCGCAATTGCTGGTTGGTTCGGCATCGTCCTCACGCAACGGAACAGGCGACACTCGCAGGAGTTCATGTAAGCTTTCGCCGGGGCGCAAGCAATTCAGCCGGTCAGAGCGCGAAGAACGCCGCCGGACGCAAAGAGATGGAGGGAGGCAATGCGAACAATTTCGATGCTGGCGGTCGCGGCAGCGCTGGTCCTTGCGGGCTGCTCCAAGGGCCCCGAAGGTCCGCAGGGCGCGCAAGGCGTGGCGGGTCCGCAGGGAGCCAAGGGCGACGTCGGCCCGAAGGGCGATACCGGACCGGCCGGGCCGGCGGGACCGCAGGGCGAACGTGGCCCGCAGGGCACGGCCGG
>DATEKY010000982.1:0-10829 GCA_035277225.1 Xanthobacteraceae bacterium | reverse complement strand
CGACTGGATCACCAGCAGCCCGAGGCCGGGCCACTGGAAAACGGTCTCGACCACGATCGAGAACGCGAAGATGTTGCCGAATTGTAGCCCGATGATGGTGATCACGGGGACGAGCGTGTTCTTGAGCGCGTGGCGGTAGTTGACGGCGCGGTTCGGCAGGCCGCGCGCGCGCGCGAACTTGATGTAGTCGGCGCGCAGCACCTCGAGCATTTCGGCGCGCACGAGCCGGAGGATCAGCGCCATCTGGAACAGGCCGAGCGTCAGGCTCGGCAACACCAGTGCCTTCAGGCCGCTCACGGTGAGCAGGCCGGTGGTCCATCCGCCGAACGCCACCGTGGTGCCGCGGCCGAACGACGGGAGCCAGCCGAGCCACACCGAGAAAATCAGGATGAACACGATCCCGATCAGGAAGGTCGGAAGCGCGACGCCGACGAGCGACAAGAGCATCAGCAGGTGACTGGACACGCGGCGGCGGTGCAACGCGGTCCAGACCCCGAGCGGAATGCCGAGCAGGGTCGCGACCAGCATGGCGCACAGGCTGAGCTCGAGCGTCGCGGGAAACCGCTCCGTCAGCAACTGGCTGACCGGAACGCCGAACCGGTACGACACGCCGAGATCGCCCGCGAGGGCATCACGCAGGAAGCGAACGAATTGCAGGATCATCGGATCGTCGAGGCCGAGCGCGCGCCGCATCGCCTCGCGATCGGCCAGGCTCGCGGCCTGCCCGACCATGTTGTGGACCGGATCGCCGACGTAGCGAAACATCGCGAAGCTGACCAGCGCCGCCGCCAGGACGACGAAGATCGTCTGCGCCAGGCGCTGGATGAAGAACGACCCCACAGGCTCACGCTAGTTCCGTCGTGCCCGCAGGCGCGGGCACGACCGATTCACCGCATCAATCCTCGACCTTCACCCATCTGAGTTCAAGGCTGTCGTCGTTGCGCAGGTGCACCGACACGCCCTTGCGCACGCCCCACGCGAGACCCGCCTGATGCAGCGGGATGTGGCCGATCTCGTCCTTGTGGATCGCGAGCGCTTCGCTGATCAGCGCCTGCCGCTTGGCCTGATCGACCTCGACCTCGATCTTGTCGGTCAACTCGTCGATCTTCTTGTTGGAGAAGCTCCCGACATTGTAGGTGCCGATCTTGTCCTTCGGCGTGTTGATCACGTCCTGCAGCGTCGAATGCGCGTCATAGCTGAGCGGCTGCCAGCCGAGGATCGACATCGTGGTGTTGCGCGAGAGGATCTTCTCGAAGTACTTCGAGCGAGTCTGCGCCAGCAGGTTCACCTTGACGCCGATGCGCGCCAGCATTCCGACGATCGCCTGGCAGATCTTCTCGTCGTTCACGTAGCGGTCGTTCGGGCAGTCCATGCCGATCTCGAAGCCGCTCTGATAGCCGGCATCCGCCAGCAGCTTCTTCGACGCATCCGGATCGTACTTGAGCCGCACATCGAGCTTCTTGTCGTAGCCGTTGACTCCAGGCGCGACCATGATGGCGGCGATGTTCGAGGTGCCGCCCATGATGCGGCTCTTGATCGCGTCCATGTCGATCGCCTGGTAGAGCGCCTGGCGGACGCGCTTGTCCTTGAACGGGTTCTTGCCCTTCACGTTCGACTCGAGCAGTTCGTCGCGCGACTGATCCATGTTGACGAAGATCGTGCGCAGCTCGAAGCCGGTCAGGAGCTGGTGCTTGCCGGTGCCGCTGATGCGCGCGGCATCCTGCTGCGGGACCGGGTAGACCATGTCGACTTCGCCGGAGAGCAGCGCTGCGACGCGCGTCGCGTCCGACTGGATCGGCGTGTAGACGACCTCGGTGAGGTTGTGCTCCTTCTGGCCCCACCATGCCGCGTGGGGAACGAAGACCGTCTTCACGCCGACCTGGCGCGACGCGATCTTGAACGCGCCGGTGCCGTTGGCGTTGCTGGTCGCGAAGTTCTCCTGCTTGTTCTTGATGCTGGCCGGCATGGCGGCGTTGTTCTTCTCGGCCCACGCCTTGCTCATCATGTAGGTCGAGGTCGTCTGCAGCGGCAGGATCGGATTGGGCTTGCTCAGGATGAAGTCGACGGTGAGGTCGTCGATCTTCTTCACCTCGGTCACGGTGGCGACGGTGTAGGCCATGTCCGAGCCCTCGGCCTTCATGCGGGCGACCGAGAAGATGACATCGTCGGCGGTAAACGACTCGCCGTTGTGGAATTTCACGTTCGGACGCAGGTGGAAGCGCCAGGTCGTCGGGTTGGGCTGCTCCCACTTGGTCGCGAGCGCGGGCACCAGTTCCAGACCCTTGCCGCGGCCGACGAGGGGCTCGTAGATCTGCCCGAGCCAGGACAGCGTGAAGGTCTCGGCCAGCGCATGGGGATCGAGGGAGGCCGGGTCGATCCGGTAGGCGTACCGGAAGGTCTTGGCATCGGCCTGAGCGGCCAACAGAGCGAACGCGAGTGACAGGACGGCTACCCTGACGCGCTTCATCATCGGTCTCCACGTTTATACTGACAGGAAACTTTTTTAACGATAAGCAAATCGCGTGCCCGCCACAATGGCCCCGCCCCGGCGATCTTCGTCCGCCCACCGTGAAAAAGGACATCGATGAGCAATCCGCAGCGCGTCATCGAGAGCCTGCTGCTGGCGACTGCTGCCGGCCGCGCGATCCTTCAACTCACGCGTGCTGACGGCGCGTTTGCCATCGAAGCCGAAGCCGTGCAGCACGGTCAGCAGCAACTTCGTCACCAAACGCCTGACGTCGGCGCCCCCGATGCGAAGACTCTCGCGCTGCTCGAACGGGACAAGGCGATCATCGTTCAGGACGATCTCGCGCAGGCGCAGGCGTCGGGCGGCATAACGACGCGGATGCTGGCGCCGCTGATCCCGGATGGCCGGCTTGCCGGCGTCATCTCGCTGCATTCTGGCGAAGCGAGACAATGGAGCGCGCAGGACAAGAGCGCGATGGCGGATGCGCAAGCGAAGCTATCCGCCATCCTGGCTCACCGGGCTTCGCTGGAGCGCCCCGCGCGCGAAGATCTCCGCGCTGCGGCCACGCAGGCCATTCTGGATGGCGTCAGAACGGCGCTCGACGTGCAACGCTGCACGTTCCGTCAGCCGGTGCAGGAGGCCTTTGCGTTTCCCGTCACGTTCGAATCGCGCGCGGACGGCATGCGCAGCCTGCTCGGCGATTTCACGATCGTGCAGACCGGCCAGCCCGTCATCGTCAAGCTTCTGGCCGAGCGCAAGCAGGTGATCCAGGAAGACTGCAGTATCGCGTCCACCGATCCGCTGTTCCACAAGATGCTCGCCCACTACGGCGGCATGCGCGCGCAGATGGTGACGCCCTTCATCGTCGGCGATCAGCTCAAAGGGGTGCTGTCGGTTCACGAGCTGCGCGACGTGCGAGTCTGGACGGCTGCCGAAAAGGCCCTGGCCGCCGAAGCCGCCAGCCTGATCGGCACGATCTTCGAGGTGCCGGCGCGGTGATCGCCGGCAACCCTCAGCGCGTCACCACGCGCACCAGCCGCCGTCGACCGGAATGATCACGCCGGTGACGGCGGATGCATCGTCGGAGGCGAGATAGAGCGCCGTGCCGGTCAGGTCCTCGACCTTGAAGAACGACACTTTGCTCGGCGTGCGGTCGCTCAGCCATTGGCGATGCGCATCGCCCTTGGGATTGTTCCAGTTGAACTGGTCGTTGATCGGCGTCTCGAACGGTCCCGGCGCAAGCCCGTTGACCGTGATGCCGTGCTCGGCAAGCTCGCAGGCGAGCGCCTTGGTGAGATTCACGACGCCGCCTTTCGAGGCGCAGTAGGCCGGGCAGTTGAGGAAGCCGCCCAGCCCCGCGATCGAACTCATCGTGATGATGCGGCCGTACTTCTGCTTCTTCATCGTCGGTGTCACGGCGCGCACGCAGAAGAACATGGACCGCAGATTGAGATCGAGATGCCGGTCCCACAGCTCTTCGGTCGTGTCCTCGATGCTCGCCGCGTTGAAGATGCCCACGCTCGCCGCGAGGATGTCGACGCGGCCGAACGCCTGCAGCGTCGTCTCCACCATCCTGTCGATATTGGCGACCTGATACAGGTCGGTGACGATCGCGATCGCCTTGCCGCCGGCCGCTTCGATGCGCTTCACAACGGCCGGCGTCGTCTCGGGATTCCTGTCGACGACGGCGACATTCGCGCCTTCCTGCGCAAAGCGCAGCGCCATGCCCTCGCCGAGGCCCTGCCCGCCGCCGGTCACAATCGCGGTCTTTCCCTTCAGGCGCATTGGTCTTCCCCTGTTCCGTTCACCCGAGTTCGCGCAGCACCTGGCCAACCACCTTGCGCAGCGTGGCCTGATCCTGCTCGGTCGAGTTTTGCTTTTCGTCGGCCGCCCGCGCCCACAGCGCTTCGGCGGCGCGCTGTGCGTCGGCGCGGATGCGTGCGGCGTCGACCATCGTCGGCAGCCCGTTTGCGATCACCTGCCGTCCATCGACGAACACATGCTCCACGTCGCGGCCGCCCGCGTCATGCACCAACGTGCCGAGCGGGTCGAGCAACGGCGTGAGATGCGGGTGGCGGAAATCGAACACGACGAAGTCGGCAAGGTAGCCGGGCATCAGGCGCCCCATCTCGTGCGAGCGCCCGAGCACCTGCGCGCCGGCGGATGTCGCCATCGCGAAGGCGTCCTTCGGCTGCCACTGGTCGGAGACCGAGCCGATCTGGATGCGCGCGACCGCCAGCGACCAGCGCATCGCTTCCGTCATGTCCTGCGTCAAATTGTCCGTGCCGAGCGCGATGCGCGCGCCCGCCGCTTTCAGCTTCGGCGTCGGCGCCATCGCGCCGCCGGTGGCGTTGCCTTTCGGCACGTGGGCCACCGTCATGCCGGACGCCGCGAGCCGCGCGATGTCGTCGTCGGTCAAGTAGATGCAATGCGCCGCGATCAGTCTGTCTGTCAGCAGCCCGACGCGCTCGAGCAGTTGCGTCGGGGTGCCGCCGCTGCGCTTGGCGATGACGGCGTTCTCCAGCTTGCTCTGCGACAGATGCGTCCAGATGTTCAGGCCGGTCTCGCGCGCAAGGCCGGCCACCTTGGCGAGCAGCTCATCCGAGCAGGTGTCGGGCGCATGCGGCGCGAGCGTCACATGCGTGCGCCCGCCGCGCCCGTTGTGGTGCTGCTTCATCAGCTCGCGCGTCGCCTCGATGCAGGCGTCTCCGATCGCGAGGTCGTGGCGCCAGATGCCCTCGTGCACGCGGGTGAAATCGACGTCGTGGAAACGCGTGCAGGACCACACGCGCAGGCCAAGGTCGGCCATCGCCGGCAGGGTCACGTGCGCGTGCACATACGAGTCGACCATTGCGGTCGACCCGAAGGTGAGCGACTCCAGCGCGCCGAGCCGCGCCAGCGCGACGGCTTCGTCCTCGGTGATGTCGTGGCCGTGCGGAACGCCGCGCGTGTAGGCGGGCGCGAAGCCCATATCGAGCGCGATACCACGCATCAGCGACAGCACCGCATGGGTATGCACGTTGACGAAGCCGGGCGTGACCAGCCGGCCGTCGGCCTCGACCACACGCGCTGCCGGGATCTCCGCCGGAAGCTCCTCGCGCGCGCCGACGAACGCGATGCGATTTCCGGCGACGCCGAGGACACCCTCTTTGAGGACCGGCCGGGAGGGATCGCCGGTCAGGAGCGTCGCTCCCACGATGGCCGTGTCAAACTGCATTCCGCTCCCGCGACTTCAGAACACGCCGACACGTGCGACCCCGAAGGCTAGCATCGACGTGAACCAGGGTAAATATTTTTTCCTTTCAGTTTGTGCCGTTGCTGAAAACGATTTATCGTCGCGGCCGATGCCGGGATCGAACGGGGGACAGCAACGATGAACGGCCTATCGCGTCGCACACTGCTCAAGGTTTCCGCCGCCTCGGGGCTCGGCTCCACGATGGGCCTGCCCGCAATGGACATCGCCGCCGCGCAACAGGGCGAGCAGCTGCTCGTCGTCATGTGGGGCGCGGCCTGGATCGAAGTCTCGCGCAAGATCGTCGACGCCTATGTGGCGAAGACCGGCGACAAGGTTGCGTGGGAATTGCACGCCGGGGGCGCGATGGCGATCGTCGCCAAGGTGAAGCCGGCCTGGCCGCGCGTGAACTACAATCTCATCTCGGGCTGGGACCCGGTGTTCCGCGCAATGATCAAGGAAGACTGGGTCGAGCCGGTCACCCTCGACGAGATGCCGGCACTCAAGGACATCCCGCCGGTCTTCTTCCAGAAGAACGCCAAGGGCGAGCTGATGACCGTTCCGCTCTCGACCGCCGGGGCCTTCTGGGGCTATCGCACCGACCTCGTCGACAAGCCGATCGAGTCGATCGAGCAGCTGCTCGAGCCGCGCTTCAAGGGCAAGCTGTGCGTGCCATTCCCGGTGAACCTGACCGGGCTGCTGATGCTGACCCTCGCGATGCAGCGCGGCGGCAACGAGCGCAACATCGAGCCCGGCTGGCAGTTCCTGAAGGAGCTTGCGGAGCGCGGTCAGATCGGCCGGGTCATCAACAACAATTCCGAGTTCATCAACGCGATGAGCTCGGGCGAGACCTCGGTTGCCTTCTTCAACATCGGGGCCTGGACGCAGGTGCGCAAGCAGTTCCCGGTCAAGATCATGTCGAAGATCAAGGACAACAAGGGTTTCCTGTTCAACGAAGGCTTCGCGGTCATCAAGCAGAACGATCCGAAGAAGGTCGCGGCGGCGAAGCGGCTCGCCAACCACTTCGCGACGCCCGCGATCAACGAGCAGTACAACTGGCCGCTGGGCGAAGGCCCGACCAATCCGAAATCGAAGGCGAATCCGGATATCGCCGATGTGTTCTACACGCCCGACGAGCTCGGGCAGTACGCCTACATCGCCGACTTCGAATACATGGCGAGCCAGGTCGACAGCTGGGCCAAGCGCTGGGAGCAGGAGATCGCGCCGCTGATCCGCCGCTCCTGATCCGGCTCGGGTGCCGGCAGCGATCATGCGGCAACCACGATTGTCAGCCTTCCAGTGCGCCCTGCTTGCGCCGGGCGCGATCCTGCTGGCGGTGCTGCTGGTCGCGCCGATCGCCCTGATGGCGGTGGAGAGTTTCCGTCCCTTCGTCGGCGGGCGCGTCGGCGCCGGCGCGGGCTGGACGCTGCGCAACTACACCGAACTGATCGAGCCTGCCTACGCGTTCTATTTCTACGACACGTTCCGCATCGGCTTCATCGTCAGCGCCATTGCGCTGCTGCTGGCGACGCCGCTCGCCTGGCAGGCGGCGCGCACGAAGCGGCGCGCGGTGCGGGTTTCGATCTTCGGGCTGCTGATCGGGCTGCTGTTCATGAGCCTGGTCGCCCGCCTCTACGCCATCCAGATGACCTGGGGCACCAACGGGCCGCTGGCGTTCTTCGGCACGCTGATCGGCGTGCCGGCGCGCAGCGCGGGCTATGCGGCGATCCAGGTCGCGATCGGGCTGCTGCACTTCGTCGTCCCGATGTCGGCGATCATCCTGATCGGCACGTTCCAGAACATCAGCCCGCGGCTGGAAGAAGCCGCGGCCTCGCTCGGGGCGCCGCGCTGGCGCGTGGCGCTGACCGTGACCTTGCCGCTCGCCGCGCCCGGCCTGTTGTCCGCATTCATGATCGCCTTCGCGATGTGCATCAGCAACTTCGTGGTGCCGCTGATCCTCGGGCGCGGCGTGGTGCTGTTCACCACCAACCTGATGTACGTGCGCTTTTCCGACGTCGCCAACTTTCCGAGCGGAGCGGCGATCGGCGTCATCATGTTCGCGCTCGCCGGCCTGGTGATCTATTTCATGACGCAGCTCGTGCGCTGGGTTTCGCCCGAGGCCCAGTCGTGATGCGCATGCCGTCATCCACGAGCACGGCCCTCGACTGGACCGCCAGCGCCGTATTCCGGTTCCTGCTCGCGGCCTCGATCCTCTTCCTCATCCTGCCGGTGCTCGTGTCCGTCGTATTGTCGTTCGACGACCGCCAGTTCCTCGGCCCGTTCCCGCCGAAGCAATTCTCGCTGCGCTGGTATCGAAGCTTCCTCGACAATCCCGCCTATCTCGACGGCCTGATCGTCAGCCTGAAGCTCGCCGTGCTGTCGACCGTCATTTCGACCGTGGCCGGCGCCTGTGCCGCCTATGTGATCTCGTCGGGGCGCTGGCGCGGACGCGATACGGTCGAGACGCTGTTCCTGTCGCCGAAGTTCGTGCCGACCGTCGTGATCGGCTTCTCGATCCTCGGCTTCGCCTCGGCGATCCAGGTGTTCGACCCATTCACCCGCCTGATCATGGGCCATGTGGTCATCACGATCCCGTTCACGGTGCGCGCGACCCTCGCAAGTCTTGTCGGCATCAGGCGCAGTCTCGTGGAGGCCGCGATCTCGCTCGGGGCGCCGCCGTGGCGCGCCTTTCTCGACGTGACGCTGCCGCTCGCCCGCACCGGCATCGTCGCAGGCGCCCTGATGGCCTTCGTGCTGAGCTTCGACGAGGTTGCCGTCAGCCTGTTCCTCTCGGACGCTTTCACGCAGACGCTGCCGATCGCGCTGGTCGCCGAGATGCGGGCCAATCTCAATCTCACGGTCGCCGCGGTCTCCACCGTCTTCGCCGCCGTCACGATCCTGATCGTTTTCTTTCTCGACCGCGCCATCGGGCTCGACCGGGTCATCGGACAGGGGCTGTATCGCGGATGAACTCTGCCGGGCTCGACCTCGTCAATGTGGTGAAGCGCTTCGGCGATCATGCCGCGGTCGACGGCGCCTCGCTGTCGGTCAAGGGCGGCGAGATCGTCGCGCTGCTCGGTCCCTCCGGATGCGGCAAGACGACCACGCTGCGCCTGGTCGCGGGTTTCGAGAAACCCGATGGCGGAAGCATCGCGATCGGCGGCGCCGACATCGCGCGACTTCCGCCCTACCGGCGCGACATCGGGCTCGTGTTCCAGGACTACGCGCTGTTTCCGCATCTGACCGTCGCGGCCAACATCGATTACGGGATGAAGCAGCGCGGCATCGCGAAGGCCGAACAGGACCGCCGGCGCGGCGAGCTGTTGCGCCTCGTGCGCCTCGAAGGCCTCGGCGAGCGGCGCCCCATGGCACTGAGCGGCGGGCAGCAGCAGCGCGTCGCGCTGGCGCGCGCGCTCGCCATCTCGCCCAAGCTGTTGCTGCTCGACGAGCCGCTGTCCAATCTGGACGCCAAGCTGCGCGAGACGCTCCGGATCGAGTTGCGTGACATCCTGCGCGTCGTCGGCACCACGACCTTGGTCGTGACCCACGACCAGACCGAAGCGATCGGACTGGCCGACCGTATCGCGCTGATGAACAAGGGCCGCATCGTTCAGGTCGGGACGGCGCGCGAGATCTATCAGGAGCCCGCAACGCGGTTCGTCGCCGAGTTCATCGGCCAGTCGATCTGGTTCTCCGGACAGCTCAGGCAGGGGACAGGGCGCGCCGAGTTCGCGGCCGATGACGGCCCGGTGTTTCCGCTCGCCGCGCCCGCCAATGTCCGGCCCGGCAGCGGCTTGTCGATCCGCCCCGAGCATGTTCACCTGCCGCCGCGGCCGGACGACGTCATTCGCATTCCGGCAAGCGTGACCAATGTCGAATTCTTCGGAGCGGAACTGATCGTGTCGTGCCGGCTCGCAAGCGGCCGCGTCATCAGGATCCCGATCCGCTCCGACGACCGCGTCATTCCTGGTGCGGGCGCCAATGTCGAGCTCGGCGTCTCGCCCGATCGCTGCAGGGTCGTGGCCGATGATTGAAGAATGAACTCTTGAACCGAAGGAGAGAGCCTATGAGCAAGCTGCATGTTTCGAGGCGGACGGTCGTCGGTTCGCTGGGAGCCGGACTGCTGATGACGGCAAGCCGGGGCGCGTTTGCCGCCCCGGTCACGCTCGATGCGCTCAAGAAGGCCGGCGAGGTTCGCGTCGGATGCGAAGCCGCCTACGTGCCTTTCACCTACCGCGACAATGCCGGCAAGATCATCGGGTTCGACGTCGACTTCGCCACCAAGATGTTCGAGCCGATCGGCGTGAAGCCCCTGTTCATCGACACGCAATGGTCCGGCGTGATCCCGGCGCTCTACGCCGGCCGTTTCGACATGGTCCCGACCATGAGCTACACCAAGGAACGGCTCGAGCGGGTGCTGTTCAGCATCCCCTATGCCGACGCATCGCAGGCGCTGCTCATCCGCTCCGCCGACAAGGACAAGATCAAGACGATCGCCGACATGTCGGGGAAGGTGCTCGGCATCAAGCTCGGCTCGCCCGGGGAGACGCTGAAGAACCGGCTCGAGACGCAGCTCAAGACCGAACGCGGCGCGGGCTTCAAGGATGTGAAGACCTATGACGATCATCCGGCCGCCTACCTTGCGCTCGCGCAGGGCAGCGTGGACGGCGTACTCAATACCGTGCCGACCCTGGCCGTCGTCTTGCGCGACAAGCCGGGCGGCGTTCGCGGCCCCGGTCACGCTCGACGCGCTGAAGAAAGCCGGCGAAGTGCGCGTCGGATGCGAAGCCGCCTACGTGCCTTTCACCTACCGCGACAATACCGGCAAGATCATCGGCTTCGACGTCGACTTCGCCACCAAGATGTTCGAGCCGATCGGCGTGAAACCCACGTTCATCGACACGCAATGGTCCGGCGTGATCCCGGCGCTCTACGCCGGCCGTTTCGATATGGTCCCGACCATGAGCTACACCAAGGAACGGCTCGAGCGGGTGCTGTTCAGCATCCCCTATGCCGACGCATCGCAGGCGCTGCTCATCCGCGCAGCCGACAAGGACAAGATCAAGTCGATCGCCGACATGTCGGGGAAGGTGCTCGGCATCAAGCTAGGATCGCCCGGCGAAACCCTGA
>DATEKY010000981.1:0-3545 GCA_035277225.1 Xanthobacteraceae bacterium | reverse complement strand
AAAAGGAAACGTCATGAGCATCGTTACCGCCGCCATCCTCGTCATCGGCGACGAGATCCTGTCCGGGCGCACCAAGGACAAGAACATCGGCTACATCGCCGAGTACCTTACGAACATCGGCATCGACCTGAAGGAAGTGCGCGTGGTGCCGGACGAGGAAGCCGAGATCGTCACGGCGCTGAACGCCCTGCGCAGCCGCTACACCTACGTGTTCACCACCGGCGGCATCGGGCCGACGCATGACGACATCACGGCCGACTGCGTCGCCAAGGCGTTCGGCGTGACGATCGACGTCGATCCGCGCGCGCGCAAGCTGATGGAGGAGCGCTTCGCGGCACGTGGCGTGGAGATGAACGAGGCGCGGTTGCGCATGGCGCGCATTCCGGCCGGCGCCGAGCTGGTCGAGAACAAGCAGTCGGGCGCGCCCGGTTTCTGGATCGGCAACGTGATCGTGATGGCGGGCGTGCCCTCGATCATGCAGGCGATGCTCGACGCGGCGGCGCCGAAGCTCAAGACCGGCGTGAAGATGCTGTCGGAGACGATCAAGGGCGATGTGCGCGAGGGCGACATCGGCACGGAACTGGGCGAGATCGCCAAGCAGCATCCCGATGTCAGCATCGGCAGCTATCCGTTCTTTGACGACAAGACCGGCCCGAACACCAACCTGGTAATCCGCTCGCGCGATGCCGGCCATCTCGCGGCGGCGCGCGCCGCCGTCGAGGCGATGCTTACGCGCGTGCGCGCCGGCCTGAAGGTTTCGATCTGACGGCGGGTGGCGATCGCGATCGCGGATCATTAGCTGATCCGGATAGAAACAGGAGGCCCGTCATGGCGACCATCAAGCGCAACGCATCGGCCCAGTGGAGCGGCACCGGCAAGGAAGGCAAGGGCGCGATCACCACGCAGAGCGGCGTGCTGAGCGACACGCCTTATTCGTTCGCGCGCCGGTTCGGCGAGGAGAAGGGCACCAACCCGGAAGAGCTGATCGCCGCCGCGCATGCCGGATGCTTCACGATGGCGCTGGCGTTCCAGCTGAGCGGCGCCGGCAAGCCGCCCGAGAAGCTCGACACCAAGGCCGACGTGTCGCTCGAGCAGGTCGAGGGCGGCTGGAAGATCGCGGCGGTCGCGCTCACGCTCAAGGCCAAGGTGCCCGGAGTGTCGAAGGACGAATTCCAGAAACTCGCCGAGACCGCGAAGGCGAACTGCCCGGTCTCCAAGGTGCTCAACGCCACGATCACGCTGAACGCCACCCTCGAATAAGCCTGTTTCGTCGCGGCGCGGCTGATCCTATGCTGCGCCGGGACGGAGGAGGCGGTGCGCGCATTCTTCAGGGTCTTCGCGATCGTGCTTGCGGGGCTGGCGGTCACGCTCGCCATCGCGCACTTCGCGTGGCGCGCGCACGAATTCAAGGTCGCCATTCCGGCCGCGGATGCGGTCGATCATCGCGTGTTCAACCTGGCGGCCGAGACGCTGCGCAACCAGCGCGCGCCGGTGCGCATCGAGGTGGTCACCGTCGAAAATGCGAAGGCGGCGCTGGACGCGCTCGAAGCCGGCAAGGTGAAGCTCGCGGTGGTGCGTTCGGATGCCGCGATGCAGGGCAAGGCGCACACCGTGCTGATCATGCGGCGCGAGGCGGCGGTGCTGATCGCCGCCAAAACAGGAAAGCTGCAGAAGGTCACCGATCTGCCGAACGCGATGATCGGCGTCACGCGCGACGGGCCGCTCGATGCCGGCCTGCTGCAGCCGGTGCTCGACTACTATGGGCTCGCGCGCGAGAAATCGAAATACATGGCGGTGCCGCCCGACGAGGTGGCAGCCGCGCTGCGCCAGAAGAAGATCGATGCCGTGATCGTGGTCGGCGCGGTCTTCTCCAAGCAGGTGAGCGACGTGGTGAGCGACGCCGCGCGCGGCGTGAAGGGCGCGATCAATTTCATCGACATCGAGGAGGCCGACGCGATCGCCAAGCGCATTCCGGCGCTGGAATCGATCGAGGTCGAGCAGGGCGCGTTCGGCGGACGTCCGCCGCGCCCGGCCGAGAGCTTCAACACGCTCGGCTATTCGATCCGCCTGGTCGGGACGCCGAAGGTGCAGAGCGACGACATGGCCGAGCTGGTGCGCCAGCTTTATCTGATCCGGCAGAATCTCAACGCCGCGATCCCCGGCGCCGGCCTGATGGAAGCGCCCGACCTCGACGAGGCGACCTCGTATTTGATCCATCCCGGCGTGCGCGCCTATGTGAACGGCGAGCAGCGCAATTTCTTCGACCGCTACAGCGACTACATCTATCTCGTGATGTTCCTCGGCAGCGGGCTCGGCTCGGTCGTGGTCGCGACGCTCGGCTGGGTGCGCGGCAACGGCAACCCGCAGGCGATGCCGGTCGCGCGCGTCGAAGCGATGCTCGACGCGGTGCGCGACGCGACCTCGCGCGAGGAGCTGGACGCAACCGAACGCGAGGCGGACGCGGTGTTCCGTTCGGTGTTCAGCGCCGGCGCCGCCGGCAGGCTGCCCGAAGCCGGCATCGCGAGCTTCTCGATGGCGATGACAGAGCTGCGCGCCCGCATCGCGGCAAGACGGGCGGCGCTAACAGCATGATCCCGAAAAAGCCTGTCCCGGACTTGATCCGGGATGGAAACCGGTTTTCGGAATAGATCATGCGCAAAGACAACATGATCCTGCCGCCATTGCGCACGAGGATGCAGCCATGACCGATCTGACCCGACGAAGCATGTTGTCGGCCGGCGCGCTCAGCCTGCTGACTTTGGACACGAGCCTGGCGCAGCAGCCGCTCACCCCGACACCCGAATGCCGCGACGGCGACGCGCCGACGCTGCGGCAGACCGAGGGGCCGTTCTTCACCCCGATGTCGCCCGAGCGCGCCGAGTTGATCGAGCCCGGCATGGCGGGGCAGCCGATTGAGCTCGTCGGCTTCGTGCTGACGCGTGGCTGCAAGGGCGTGCCGGGCGCGCTGGTCGACCTGTGGCAGGCGGACGCGAAGGGCGAGTACGACAACAAGGGCTACCGCTTGCGCGGGCATCAGTTCGCCGATGCCGAGGGGCGCTACCGCTTCCGCACCATCGTGCCGGCCGAGTATCCCGGCCGCACGCCTCACCTCCACGTCAAGGTGCAGCCGAAGGGCGGACGCACGCTGACGACGCAGCTCTACTTCCCCGGCGCGGCGGGAAACCGGCGCGATCCGCTGTTCCGCAGCGAGCTGTTGATGCGCACGACAAAGAACGAAGGCTGGCTCGCCGGGCGCTTCGATTTCGTACTCGATATGGGTTAGAACCTCCGGCTTAGGGGTTGGGGGAACGTCCATGGCCGAAGCGCAGGCACAGGCAAAAGCTTTTCCGGTCTCGTGGGACCAGTTTCATCGCGACGCGCGGGCGCTGACCTGGCGGCTCTCGGGCGCGGGCCCGTTCGAGGCGATCGTGTGCGTGACGCGCGGCGGGCTGGTGCCGGCCGCGATCGTGGCACGCGAGCTGGAGATCCGCCTGATCGAGACGGTGTGCGTCGCGAGCTACCACGATTACAAGACGCAAGGCGCG
>DATEKY010000980.1:0-3442 GCA_035277225.1 Xanthobacteraceae bacterium | reverse complement strand
TCGCGCACAGGCTCTCGGCAACGCCGACCACCAACCCTCCGACGATGGCGCCGGCAGGCGAATCCCACCCGCCGAGTGTCGCCGCCGCCAGCGCATAGATCACCACCGACACCATCATCGGCGGCGAGAGAAACAGGCTTGGCGCAATCAGCGCGGCGGCGACGAAGCCGACTGTCGCGGCGAGCCCCCAACCGAGCATCAGCATGGTCTCGACCGGAATGCCGACCAGCGGACTCTTTTCCCGCTCAGCCGCCGAGGCGCGCATGGCAAGGCCGATGCGCGTGAAGCGAAAGAGCGCGCTCAACGCGAGCGTCATCAGGCAAAGCGACACGAGGATACCCAGATTGTTCGCGGTGAGGCGGACGCCGCCGACGGTCCAGGCGTAGTCCGGGAAGATGCGCGGAAACGCGCGCGGGTCGGCGCCCCAGAACCACAGGCAGATCGCCTCGAAGCCGACAAAGAAACCGATGCAGATCACCACCATGGTGTGGTCGGAGGCCCCGAGCACTGGTCGAATCATCAAGCGGAACGTGAGCGCTCCCATCACGAAGCTGACTGCCGCGACGATGATGAGCGAGAGGACGAACGGCACGCCCCATTGGGTGAGCTGCCACGCCATATAGACCGACAATGTCGCCATCTCGCCCTGCGCGAAGTTCACGATGCGGGTCGCGCGGTAGATCAGCACAAGGGCGAGCGCGAGGGAGGCATAGATCGCACCCGACGCGAGCCCTTCGACGATCTGCTGCAGAAAGAGCTGCATGTCAGGTGCCCAGATACGCGCGCTGGATCAACGGATTGTCGCGCAGCTGCGCGGCCTCGCCTTCAAGCTGGATCTCGCCACTCTCGATCACGTAGGCACGATGCGCGACTTTCAGCGTCAACCGCGCGTTCTGCTCGACCAGCAGGATCGCCATGGACCGTTCCTTGTTGAGCCGTTCGAGCAGCGCGAACAGGGATTGGGTGATGGCCGGGGCCAGGCCAAGAGACGGCTCATCGCACATCAGAATGCGCGGCTCGGCCATCAGCGCGCGGGCGATCGCCAGCATCTGCTGCTCGCCACCGGACAAACTGCCGGCCAGCTGATCGCGCCGGGCTGCCAGCCACGGAAAGACGCCGTACCACTCGTCGATGGTCTTTCGAATTTTCCGCTTGTCGCGAACCAGGTACGCGCCAAGCGCAAGATTCTCATCCACAGTGAAGTCGACGAATGTTCCGCGACCCTGCGGGACATGCGCGATGCCGAGCCGCGTGCGCTCAGCCGGGCTCAGTGTGCCGATATCCCTGCCATCGAGCTCGATCTGCCCGCGCGACGGGATCATCCCGGACAGTGCGCGAAGCGTCGTGGTCTTGCCGGCGCCATTGGCCCCGAGCAGCGCGATGATGGCGCCGTCTTCCACGTCGAAGCCAATGCCGTGCAGTACCCGGATCGAGCCGTAGCCGGCGTGCAGCCCCCTTACCGTGAGAAGCGGCGCCGTCATGCCGCCTCTCCCAGATACGCCGTGACGACGGCCGGGTTGGCGCTGATCTCGGCCGGCGCGCCTTCGGCCAGCAATTGCCCGAGGTGAAGCACGAGCAGGCGACCGCACAGGCCCATAACAAGACCCATCTGATGCTCGACCAGCAGGATGGTCAGATCGAACTCCTCGCGAATGCGCTTGATCAGGTTTCCGAACTCGATGCGCTCACCGTGGTTCAGGCCCGCAGCCGGTTCGTCGAGCAGCAGGAGGCGTGGCTTTGCGGCAAGCGCGCGTGCAATCTCGACCCGCTTGAGCGTACCGTAAGGAAGGTTGCCCGCGCGCTCGTGCTCCAGCACATCGAGATCAAGTGTGCGCAGAATTGACCTGCACCACTCCGTCATCTCCCGTTCCTGGGCGTCGGACTTCCACGGCTGTACGGCGGTCAGGAAGAAGCGGCCGCCATGGGTGTGATGGGCACCGAGCAGCACGTTCTCGAGCACCGTCATGTCCGCGTAGATGCCGAGATTCTGGAACGTCCGCGCGACGCCGAGTGAGACGATCTTGCGGGCCGGGATCGCGTCGATGCGCGCGCCGGCAAACGTGATCGAGCCGCTCGCGATCGAATAGAGACGGGTGATGCAGTTGAACAGCGTGGTCTTGCCGGCGCCATTCGGGCCGATCAGGCCGCAGATCTCGCCGGCATTGACCTGACACGTCACGCCATCGAGGGCCCGAACGCCGCCAAAGCGCACCGAGACATCCGCGATGCGAAGCAGGGGGCTCGCAGCGCGCGGCGACTCTTCCCCCACCGACGGTCCTCCCGAACTGTCCGCATTCTTGTGCAGACGATTGCCAATATTGTTTCGCGCCGCTGACAGGCTGTCCAGCATGAAACATCCCGAAGCGTACGCCTGTTCGCACGGTCAAGTTGAACCGCATCTTTGGCCGTGTAGGCGGGGCACTGTCCCACTTGGCGTTGGCGTAACTTCTGTGGGCTCGCACGCGGGAGGTCCGCTTTCACGCGAGCGACCGCCTTGCCGAAAACCGCGAGAGCCTTAAGCTGCGAGAAACATCTGGGGGAAAGCTGGCATGGCGCGGGTGCCTTATCCGAAGAAGGAAGAACTGCCCGAGCAAGATCGCCACATCTACGAGCGCATGGTGCGGGAGCGCGGGGGAGGGCACATCTGGCTTGCGCTCGCAAACCATCCGAAGGTGCTGGAAGGCGTCATGGCGATGGCCGGCGCGCTGCGCAACGAGACGAAGTTCGGCCGGCGCTATCGAGAGCTCGGCATCGTGATGGTCGGGCTGATCACCAAGAGCGATTACGAGTTCGATCACCACTGGAATTCCGCCTTGCAGGCGGGCGTGAAGCACGCGCAGCTCGAGAACCTCGCGCAGTTCGAGACGTCGTCCCACTTCGATGATCAGGAACGGGCGGTGCTGCGTTACGCCAAGGAGGCGACCGAAACCGGCGTCGTCAACGACGCCACCTGGAGCAAGCTGCGCAGCTATTTCGACACCCAGGAGGCGATGGAGGTCGTGCTGACGGTCGCGTGGTACAACTGCGTCGTCCGCATCCTGCTGCCGCTGCAGATCGAGCACGAGCCGGGCTTCAAGCGCAACTAGGAGAAGGCCTGATGGAAGGCGCGAACGTGGCGGCGCAGGCACCGCGCGTCATCAAGGATGGCGCGATCCTTATCGAGAAGGATGTGCCGATCCCGTTGATCGACGGACACGTGCTTTATTGCAACGTGTTTCGCCCCAATCGAGAGGGCACCTTTCCGCCGATCATCGCGTTCACGCCATACGGCAAGGACAGCGATGTCGCGGTCGACTTCAATCGCTACTGGGATTTCGTGCTGCGGGATCATCCCGACGTCGTGCAGGGGGATTCGAGCGGCAAGTATCTGACATGGGAGGTCCCGGACCCTGAGCGTTGGATCCCCAAGGGGTACGCGATCGTCGTCGTCGATTCACGCGGG
>DATEKY010000979.1:0-6961 GCA_035277225.1 Xanthobacteraceae bacterium | reverse complement strand
TTCGCCCACTTGATGAAGTCCGCGACAATCAGGAAGTAGCCGGGATACTTCATCTTCTCGATGACGCCGAGCTCGAAATCCAGCCGCGCGCGGTAGTCGTCGATGGTCAGCCCGGATGCGAGGCCGAGCGTTTCGATGCGGCGGGTCAGGCCCTCCTCGGCCTGGCGGCGCAGCTCGGCCGACTCGTCGACCGCCGAGCCATCCTCCGCGGTGAAGCGCGGCAGGATCGGCTTGCGCGTCCTCGGGCGGAACGCGCAACGCTGAGCGATTTCGACGGTCGAGGCGAGTGCCTCGGGCAGGTCGGCGAACAGCGCCGCCATTTCGCTGCGCGACTTGAAGTAATGCTCGGTGGAAAGTTGGCGCCGTTCGGTTTCGGCGATGATGCGGCCTTCGGCAATGCAAACCAGCGCGTCGTGCGCCTCGAAGTCCTCGCGCCGCGCGTAGAACGGCTCGTTCGCGGCGACGAGCGGCAGATTGCTGGTGTAGGCAAGATCGAGCAGTGCGGCCTCGACCTGCCGTCCCTCCGGAAGCCCGTGGCGTTGCAGCTCGACATAGAGCCGGTCGCCGAAGATCGCGGCAAGCCGCGCGCAACGCGCCGCCGCAAGCTCGATCTGCCCCGCCGCGATTGCGAGATCGAGCGGGCCGCCCGGGCCGCCCGAGAGCGCGATGAGCCCCTGGGGCAATCCTGCGAGCGTGGCGAGCTTCACATGCGCGGGCTCGCCCGACGGCGTGTCCAGAAACGCGCGCGACGTGAGCCGCATCAGGTTGCTGTAACCGTCCTCGCTGGCGGCGAGCAGCACGACGCGCGGATGCCTGAGTGAATGGCCGCCGTGGCGCGGCGCTTCCTGGTCCCCGAAATCGACCGAAATCGCGCAGCCGACGATCGGCTGGATCCCCGAACCGGCAAGCTTGTCGGAAAACTCAAGCGCGCCGAACATGTTGTCGGTGTCGGTCAGCGCCAGGGCCGGCTGGCGATCAGCCTTCGCGAGCTCGGCAAGTCGCGCGATCGTCAGCGCGCCTTCCAGCAGCGAATAGGACGAGTGCACGTGCAGGTGCACGAAGCCGGGGTCCGACACGGGTTCCTCGTGATTCTCAGGCCGCCTCCAAACTGCGGCGGCAGCCCGTCCGAGTCCAACCCCTTTCAGCCGCTCTCCCCGGCTTCCCCAGTGAGGCGGCGGCAGCGAGCGCCGCTGCTACGAAGGCTTGGCGGCCAACGATGTGCCGTGGACGATTCGGTGGCCCGCTTCCGCGGGCCGGAGCGCGCATCGGCGCCTCATAGCACCGCGATGACCTGCGCCCAGATCGCGATCATGCTGACGAAAAGCGCCAGCGAGGTCAGGGCGGCGACTTCTTCCATGGCTGACTTGAGCATCGGTTCCTCCTGAGAACATAGGAAGAACATTGTTCTTATTATGTTCCCGGAGTCAACCGGGGAATTTCGTCCGTCGCGGCGCCTTGGTTAGCGGCTGATTAATGTTTGGCAACGGCCAAGTCTTGGAAACGATTCCCGAATTTCCGCTGATCGGCCCATCAACTGACCTCGACCACCCTGCCCTCTTGCAGGGTGACGCGCCGGTCCATGCGCGCCGCGAGTTCCATATTGTGGGTAGCAACCACGGCCGCCAACCCCGACGCACGCACGAGCTGCGACAGTGCGCCGAACACATGGCCCGAGGTGCGCGGGTCGAGATTTCCCGTCGGCTCGTCGGCCAGCAGAATGCGCGGCGCATTGGCCACCGCGCGCGCGATCGCGACACGCTGCTGCTCGCCGCCGGAAAGCTGCGAGGGGCGATGCTCGAGCCGCTCGCTTAAGCCCAGGTAGCTCAGCAGCTCTGCGGCGCGCTTGCGGGCCTCCTTTCTGGAGAGCCCACGGATCATCTGCGGCAGCATTACGTTCTCGACCGCCGAGAACTCCGGCAGCAGGTGGTGGAACTGATACACGAAGCCGATTTCGGTGCGGCGGATGCGCGTGCGCTCGGCATCGGAGAGCGAGCTGGTGGCGGTACCGTCGATATAGACCTCGCCGCTGTCGGGATGTTCGAGCAGGCCGGCGATGTGCAGCAGCGTGGACTTGCCGGTTCCGGAGGGCGCGATCAGCGCGACCGACTGGCCCGGCCAGACCGCAAGCTCGGCGGATTTCAGGATATCCAGTGTCGCGGCGCCCTGGTGGTAGCGCCGCTCGATCGCGTGCAGGAAGACCGAAGGCTCCTTGTCCTTGTTGTCCTTGCGCGCCGCCTCACTCATAGCGCAGCGCCTCGACCGGATCGAGCCGCGCCGCGCGCCAGGACGGATAGAGCGTCGCGAGCAGCGAGAGTGTCAGCGCCATCACCACCACGGCGGTGGTCTCGCCGACGTCCATCTCGGCCGGCAGGCGCGAGAGGAAGTAGAGTTCGGGCGAGAACAGCTCCGTCCGCGTCATCCACGACAGGAACTGGCGGATCGACTCGACATTCTGGCAGATCACCAAGCCGAGCAGGAACCCTGCGAGTGTGCCGACCACCCCGATCGACGCGCCGGTGATCAGGAAGATCCGCATCACCGAGCCCTGCGTCGCACCCATCGTGCGCATGATCGCGATGTCGCCGCCCTTGTCCTTCACCAGCATGATCAGCCCGGAAATGATGTTCAGCGCCGCGACCAGGATGATCAGCGTGAGGATCAGGAACATCACATTGCGCTCGACCTGCAACGCGTTGAAGAAGGTGGCGTTGCGCTGGCGCCAGTCGATCATGAAGATCGGGCGATTGGCGGCGTCGGTGACGAGGCGGCGGAAGTTGTCGATGCGATCCGGATTGGTGGTGTAGACCTCGATCGCAGTCACGTCGCCCGCGCGGTTGAAGTAAAGCTGCGCCTCGGGCAACGGCATGAACACGATCGCGCTGTCGTATTCAGACATGCCGATCTCGAACACCGCCGCAACCTTGTAGGTCTTGATCCGCGGGGTCGTGCCCATCGGCGTGACGGCGCCGCGCGGCGCCACCAGCGTGATGTTGTCGCCCGCGCGAACCGAAAGCTGATCGGATAGCCGCCGCCCGATCGCGAGGCCCTGGCCGGCGTCGAAGCCGTCGAGCGTGCCTTGCTTGAGATTGTTCGCGACCGATCCGAGCTTGATCAGGTCGGCCGAGCGGATGCCGCGCACCAGCACGCCGGCCGAGTTGAACGGCGAGGAGGCGAGCGCCTGGCCCTCGACGATCGGCGCGGCCAGGCGGATGCCACCCACGGCGGAAATCCGCTGCGCGACCGCGTCCCAGTCGGTCAACGGCGTCTCCAGCGGCTGCACCAGCAGGTGACCGTTCAGTCCCAGAATCTTGTCGAGCAGCTCTTTGCGGAAACCGTTCATCACCGCCATGACGATGATGAGGGTCGCGACGCCGAGCATGATGCCGAGGAACGAGAACCCGGCGATGACCGAGATGAATCCTTCCTTGCGCCGCGAGCGCAGATAGCGCAGCGACAGCATCCATTCGAAAGGAGCGAAAGGCCGGGTCCCGGTGGGGTCGCTCATCAATGTCCGTCCAGTTCCGGCATTTCACCCGATTCTGGCGGATTCAAGCCACCAAAGATCGCGCCGGGGCGCGGCGCGTGAACAGATTTATCCGGCAAAGCGCGCGACGGCTTCGCCCGGGGCCAGCATGCTCCGCGACCCGTCGGCGCGACGTTTCAGTTCGACCTGACCGGAGGCAAGGCCCTTCGGTCCGACCAGGATTTGCCAAGGCACGCCGATCAGGTCGGCGGTCGCGAACTTCGCGCCAGGGCGCTCGTCCGTGTCGTGATAGAGCACATCGCGTCCGGCGGCGGTGAGCGCAGCGTAAAGCTGCTCGCACGCGGCGTCGGTTGCGGCGTCGCCCTGCTTCAGGTTGAGGATCATCACGTCGAACGGCGCGACCGCTTCGGGCCACTTGATGCCGTTCTCGTCGTGACACGCCTCGATGATCGCCGCGACCAGACGCGACGGCCCGATGCCGTAGGAACCCATATGCACCGGCTTCTCGGCGCCGTCGGGACCCGTGACATTCGCCTTCATCGGCGCGGAGTATTTCGTGCCGAAATAGAAGATGTGGCCGACCTCGATGCCGCGCGCGGAAACCTGCTTGTCCGGCGGCAGCGCGCCATACTTGTCCGCCTCATGCATCTCGGACGTCGCCGCGTAGAGCGAGGTCCACTTGTCGACCAGCCCCTGGATTGCGGCGACGTCGTCGAAGTCGACGCCCTCCGGCACCGCGAAATCGAGATAGTCGCGGTGGCAGAACACTTCGCTTTCCCCGGTCTCGGCAAGGATGATGAATTCGTGGCTCAAGTCGCCGCCGATCGGCCCGGTGTCGGCGCGCATCGGAATCGACTTGAGGCCGAGCCGGGCGAAAGTGCGCAGATAAGCGACGAACATCTTGTTGTAGGAGTGGCGCGCGCCGGCCTGGTCGACGTCGAACGAGTAGGCGTCCTTCATCAGGAACTCCCGCCCGCGCATCAGCCCGAAGCGCGGGCGCACCTCGTCGCGGAATTTCCACTGGATGTGATAGAGGTTGAGCGGAAGATCCTTGTAGGAGCGCACATAGGCGCGGAAGATGTCGGTGATCATCTCCTCGTTGGTCGGCCCGAACAGCATGTCGCGCTCGTGGCGATCCTTGATGCGCAGCATTTCCTTGCCGTAGTCGTCGTAGCGTCCGCTCTCGCGCCACAGGTCCGCGGACTGGATCGTCGGCATCAGCAGCTCGATCGCGCCGGAGCGGTTCTGCTCCTCGCGCACGATCTTGCAGATCTTGTCGAGCACGCGCAGTCCGAGCGGCAGGAAGGCGTAAATCCCGGCTGCCTCCTGCCGCATCATGCCGGCGCGCAGCATCAGCCGATGCGAGACGATCTCGGCCTCTTTCGGCGTTTCACGCAGGATGGGGAGGAAATACCGGGACAGGCGCATGGCGACTCAGGACGGCGGCTTCGGGACGGCGCGAGCGAGTGAAAGCGGAAGGCGGCGGGAAACACAAGGCCCGCCAAAGCTTTCGGCGAACCGGCAGCGTGTCATTCCGGCGTCATCCCCCATGGCATCGCGGCATCGTCGACACAGGGCCCTGTTTGCGTGTGTTTTCAGTTGCCTACGCGCGTGAGTTCAGGTTGGCGTAATTAAATTGCGTGTTATTGGCTCGTGACAACCGAATCCTTTTCGGTTAGCTTGCCGCCGCGTGCAGTCTGGGTGAGCTGGCGAGAACCGCAGCTCAGGCCGTGCGGTCCAAGGTACTTCGTACTGAGCGGACCAAGTCTTGGGAGGGAGAGGGCCCGACGGCGCGAACGCTTCGCTGCCGCCTCGGCGATAATCAAAAGCCTGTCGAGTTAACGGCCCACGAACGAGAAGATATCAGAGCAGGGCTTTGGCCCTGCTCATTTTTTTGTCTCGAGCCCCGCCGTCGAGGCAAGCCAGATTCCGGCAGCGACCGCGATCAGACCTACAACCAGGTTCCATCCGATCGGCTCGCTTACGATGATGGCCGCAAGAAGCGAGGCCGCAATCGGATTGACCGTCATGGTGTTGGCGACACGTGTCGGCGTCGTCATGCGTAGCGCCAGCACCCAGAGAAAGAACGCTGCCGCGCCGCCGAACACACCGAGGTAGATCACCGCGATCCACTGTGCCGTGCCGAACCCGCGCGTGACTGCGAAACCTCCGCTCAAAAGCGCGACCACGACGAGGCACGCCGCTCCCGCCCCCATCGAGACGGTGACGAACCCGAGCGGCGAGGAGCGCGCAATGAACGGGCGTGACCAGACATTGTAGAATGCCATGCAGAGCGTCGCGCCGGCCATGATCAGATCGCCGCGCCACGCTCCGACGGGCGCCTCCGCCAGCCCGGCGAGCAGCGCGATTGCGACCCCCCCGACCGCGATCAGCACGCCGAGCGTCTTGCGCATGGTCAGCGCTTCGGCGCCAAGCAAGGCCGCAACAACCATCGTCCAGAGCGGCAGGGTCGACAGCGCAAGCGCGCCGCGCGCCGCCGTCGTGTAGGCGAGCGCCATGTTGTAGAACACGAAGAACACCGCAAAGAATATGATGCCGAGCAGCCCGGCGCCGAGCAGGTCGCGCCCGCGCGGCAGCAGGCTGCGCAGCAGCAACGCAAGCGGCAGCAGCACCGCAATCCCGATGCCGAAGCGGAACGCCGCAATCGTCACCGGATCGACCGTGCCGACCACGAAGCGCGTCACCGCCCCGGCCATTCCGCCGAAGGTCGAGGACAGCACTGCGATCAGGACGCCGAGGCGCTCGCTCATGGGAGGCTCGTGCACGATGAATCGCGGAAGATTTGGCCGCGCCCGCGCGGGAAAACAATTACCTGGCAGATAATCGGATGCGCTTCACGCGCTCGCCCACTGGCGAAACAGCGCGGCGCTCGCAGCATCTGCCGGGAAAAAACATTCGATGCGGATCTCCTGCACGGTCACGTCCTGCGGCGTACCCAGCGTCGCGATGGTGGTGAACACCGAGAACCGCACGTCGCCCTTGCGAAACAGGATGCTCAATACCGGCCCGTGCGTTTCGAGCGGCGCGACGCGCGAGAGCGGTGGAACGCCCGGATAGGAGAGGAGGCGCGTCAGGAGGCCCGCGGTCTCCGGCGTGCCGTCCGCGACGGCGTCGGCCTGCACGCTGCGCAGGAAGTGGACCGCGACCTCCTCCCAATTCGGGATGAACGGACGCAAGACGTCCGGCGCGATCAGCGCGTCGGCGAGGTTCACCGGGCCGGCCGGCGCGGCGCCGAGGAGAAACGTCACCAGCCGACCCGCCCCGCCGTTCGCCCGCAACAGATTCCAGCGGCGGTCGACCACGAAGGCCGGATAAGGCTCCTGCTGCGCCAGCATATGGTCGAGCGCACCGTTGACCTGCGTCAGTTCGGGCGCAGCCAGATCGCTCTCGCGCCAGACCGGTGCGAAGCCCGCCGCAAGCATCAGCGCATTCTGCTGGCGCAGCGGCAGATCGAGC
>DATEKY010000978.1:0-3369 GCA_035277225.1 Xanthobacteraceae bacterium | reverse complement strand
CTGGTTCGGTCTTTTCCTGCCCGCGCGGACGCCACATCAAATCGTCGATCGCCTGCAGCGCGAGACCGTCAAGGCGCTGCAGGCTCCGAAGGTGCGGGAAAAGCTCGCCGTGCTCGGAGTCGAGCCGATGCCCATGTCAGGCGAAGAGTTCGCCGCCTACGTGGAAAGGCAGGCCGTTGCTGACGCGGCGCTCATCCAGGCCATCGGACTCCGCCCGCAGTGAGGCGGCGCGGCATGTCGATTTCTCCTTCGTCAACATTCCAATCGGGCAGCGGCAGCGGCTACGAGCTCCAAATGGGACGCTGGAGCCGCCGCCTTGCACCGCAATTTATCCACTTTGCCGGGATCGCGGACGTGGCAAGCGTACTCGATGTCGGTTGCGGCACCGGCAGCCTGGCTTTCTGTCTGGCAAATGACCGCAAGATCCGCGGCGTGCACGGGGTCGATCTGTCGCCGGAGTACATCGCCCATGCGCAGCGCAACAACCAGGACAGTCGCCTCACCTTCCAGGTCGGCGATGCCCGCTCCTTGCCGTTTCCCGCTGCGTCGTTCGATCACGCGCTCTCGATGCTGGTGTTGCCGTTCGTCCCGCGCCCCGATCTGGCGATCCGCGAGATGCGCCGCATCACGCGTCCGGGCGGGATCGTTGCCGCCGCCACATGGGATTCACGCGGAGGGCTCGTCGCCCAACGCATCATGCTCGATACCGCGGCCGTGCTCGATCCCAATGCGAGCGACGTTCGGGCGCGGACCTGCACGCGTCCAATGAGTCGGCCCGGAGATCTCGGGCGCGCCTGGCGCGATGCCGGCCTCGTCGACGTGGTGGAAGGGATGCTGACCATCCGCATGGAATTTGCGTCCTTTGCGGACTTTTGGGGCCCTGCCGAAGGCTGCGACGGCCCGATCGCCGAATATGTCGGCACGCTGCGACCCGCGTTCAAAGCGACGCTTCGCGATCGGGTCCGGCAGGCGTATCTGGATGGCGAGGTCGACGGCCCGCGGTCCTATGCGGCGACCGCATGGGCCGTGAAGGCCAGGGCGCCATAGTCCCTATTTCGTCACGATCGCCCGCGCGGGCGGCAGCGCCGCGATGATTTGCGCGCTGGCGCAGCGCGCCAGCGGTGCGTCCGCCTCGATCACGATGCGCTCGAACCGGGCGAGCGCGCGCTCGGCTTCGACCGCGAGCCCCGACGGCACCGCGATCACGAAGCGCTCCAGCGCGTATCGGTAAGACGCAAGCCGCCAGTGCAGTGCGCGCTGCACCCAGGCCGTCACAAGACGATTCTCGCGGATGCGGCCGATCGCGTTGCCGACCTCATCTTTGGATAGCTCGCCCACATAGAGGAGGCTGCGCTCGCGTTTGAGATCGAGATCGGCGACCGCGCAGGCGACCGCGACGAACGGGCCGATGAGCTGGCCGTCGGCCGCCATGTCCTCGATCAGGCGGTTATAGAGCGAGGCTTCCGAGCGGCTCGGCGTCCACAGCAGCATGCGCGCATATTCGGTGTGGTCGTAGCGCGCGATGTCGGGCGGAAACAGATGCGCGAGCTGGAAGCCCGCGATGAAGAGGTTCCAGCTTCCGCGCGGCTCGTTCGGGCGGATCAGCGCGTAGGAGCGATCGCGCAGCTGCTCCTCGAGATCGGTGAGCGGGAAGCTCGACTGGCCGGTGACCGGCCCTTTCCAGAACTGCTTCGGTATCAGGCCATCGAGCAGCGAGGGGCTTGGGCGGCCGAAATCGCCAGCGTGGGCGAGACCGGGGAGCGCGAGCGCGAATGCGGCCGCCATCGCGCGCGAGGCAACCCGAAGCATGATCTTCTAACGCTTGCGGCGCTTGCCGCGCGGCGAGGAGCTGTTCGGCTCGAGATGATCCGTCGGCGCTTCGTTGAAGCGCTCGACGCGGATGACCGGCAGGATGATGACGCTCGCGCCATCATGGCCTTCCAGCGATACCCCGGCGGAGCGGCGCTCCGACGGGAAGGTGATCACGGTGCCCATATCCCTCTCCTCCGGCTTCCGCCGGTCTTCCTTCTCAATTAATGGCTCACAAGGTTAACGCCCCGCTAACGGCCGCGCGTTAAGCTGCGCGCAAGTTTTCGACACCCGGGGTCATCCGTGTCAGCGATCTTTCCCAAGCTTGAGGGGCTCGACAGTCTCGCGCGGCGCGACGGCGTCGACATCCGACCTACGCTCGTGCGCGTGCTCACCGACCTTTATGTGCAGAAGGCCGCGCACACGGCGGAGGAAGAGCGCCACTACACCGAGCTGGTGCTGCGTCTGATCGACTCGGTCGATCTGGCGACGCGCGTCGCGGTCGCGAGGAAGATCGGCAGCTATGCGGGCGCCCCGCCGGCGGTGGCGCGCCGCCTCGCACGCGATTCCATTGAAGTGGCCGAGCCGATCCTGCGCCAGTCCGCCGCGCTCGGCAGCGCCGATCTTGCGGCGATCGTGCGCGACTTCGGTCCGGCCCATGCGGCGATCATCGCGGCGCGCGAAATCGCGAAGCCGCAGCAGCGCAGCGTTGCCGAGCCGCCGAAGGCGCCGCGGGTCGAGCGCCCGGCGCGCGACAACGCCGAGATCGCCATCGCGGACCTGTTCTTCTCGGCCGACTCCGCGGCGCGGCGCACGCTGCTGCTGAGTCTCGGCAACGCCGACAGCGAAGCGTCGCAGAGCGTGCTCCCGGTCGAGACCCTCCGTGCGCTGGAATCAGCTGCGCTTGCCCGCGATCCGATCGGCTTCACGACGCTGATCGAGAGCGCACTCAGCCTCACCCGGGGCCAGGCGGAGCGCTTCGTGCACGATCCGTCCGGCGAGCCGCTGCTGGTCGCCGCCAAGGCGCTGGCGATGCCGCCGGTGGTGCTGCAGCGCGTGCTCATGTTCATCGATCCGGCGATCGGCGAGTCCGTTGCGAAGGTGTTCGACCTTGCGGCGTTCTACGAGCGGATGAGCGCGGATGCCGCGCACAAGATCATCGACAGCGTGCGCGGCCGCGAGCCGGTGCGCACGCGCAAGCCGCAACACCGTCCGATGTACTACGACGACGAGTCAGGGCGTTCGCGTCGCGCGGGCGCGACGCGCCGCGTCGGGACACCGGCCGAAACGCAAACGCCGGTCCGCGCCGAGCCGGGCAAGACTCAGCGCACGATGTGATCGAGGAAGGATCGCCCGGCGCGGTCCTCCACCTCGACGATCCACAAATCAGGGTCGTAGCGGATCTGCCGCGCCAGATAGGCCTCGATGTCGGCCTCGGGCTTTTCGGCCAGCGCAAGGTCGAACATGCGCTCGCCCGCATGCGCCTCGTCGACGGCCGATTGCGGCGCCGGACCGTAAAGATCCGCGCTGCCGTCGAGCCGGCTCACCTTGATGAAGATC
>DATEKY010000977.1:0-9938 GCA_035277225.1 Xanthobacteraceae bacterium | reverse complement strand
ACCGCCGAGTCGATCTCGACGCCGCGGTTCATCGGCCCCGGGTGCATCACCAGCGCATCGGGCTTGGCGTAGGAGAGCTTCTTCTGGTCGAGGCCGTAATAATGGAAGTATTCCTGCGACGAAGGCACGAACGAGCCGTTCATGCGCTCGCGCTGCAGGCGCAGCATCATCACGATGTCGGCGCCGCGCAGTCCCTCGCGCATGTCGCCCGAGACCTCGACGCCGAAGCGCTCGATCCCGGGCGGCAGCAGGGTCGAGGGCGCGACCACGCGCACGCGCGCGCCCAGCGTGTTGAGCAGGATGATGTTCGAGCGGGCGACGCGCGAATGCAGGATGTCGCCGCAGATCGTGACGGTCAGGTTCTCGATGCTGCCCTTGTTGCGGCGGATGGTCAGCGCGTCGAGCAGCGCCTGGGTGGGATGCTCGTGCGCGCCGTCGCCGGCATTGATCACCGAGCCGTCGACCTTCTGCGCCAGCAGCGCGACCGCGCCGGACGAATGATGCCGCACCACCAGGATGTCGGGGTGCATGGCGTTCAAGGTCATCGCGGTGTCGATCAGGGTCTCGCCCTTCTTCACCGACGAATTGCCGACCGCCATGTTCATCACGTCGGCGCCGAGCCGCTTGCCGGCAAGCTCGAAGGAGGCCTGTGTGCGGGTCGAGGCCTCGAAGAACAGGTTGATCAGCGTACGTCCGCGCAGCGCCGAGGTCTTCTTCTCGATCTGGCGGTTGAGCTCGACGAACTCCTCGGCGAGGTCGAGCAGGCCGTGGATGTCGGCGGGCGAAAGCCCCTCGATCCCCAGCAGGTGACGGTGGCTGAGGACGAATGAGGTCTTCGGGACGATGTTCATTAAAGCGACCCCTATAGGGGGAATCGCACCGCCGCGGCAAGCATGCGCTGGCGCGCTCCACAGATCAAAGTTCCGTCAGCGGGCGGGCGAAGCCGTTGAAATTGCGATATATTGCCAAAAAGGGACGGCCGCATGCCTCGCCTCGACACCCACGACGTTCTCAACCAGTCGCCGCCGTTTCAGGACGTCGACCTGTTCGCGAGCGACGCCGCATTGCGCGATGCCGTGACGGCGAACGGCGCGGGCGCCGAATCGGCGGCACTGTCGGAGTTCGGCAAACGCTGGGGCGCAGCCGCGATGTTCGAGGCGGCGCGCGCCGCCAACGAGAACACGCCCAAGCTTCGGACCTTCGACACCAAGGGCTTTCGCCGCGACGAGGTCGAGTTCCATCCGGCCTATCACGGCTTCATGTACGAGAGTTTCGGCGACGGGCTGCACTGCTCGACCTGGGACGCGCAGGGCAGGCGCACGGGTGCGCCGTCGGAGGTCGCGCGCGCGGCGCGCTACTTCATGGTGGCGCAGGTCGAGAACGGGCACATGTGTCCGATCACCATGACGCGCGCGGGCGTCGGCGCGCTTGGCGTCGAGCCGGCGCTGCTGGAGCAACTGATCGGCAAGATCGTCTCGCGCACATACGACCCGCGCTTCATCCCGTGGTGGGAGAAGGACGGCATCACGCTCGGCATGGGCATGACCGAGAAGCAGGGCGGCACCGATGTGCGCGCCAATACCACTGTCGCGACGCCGGCCGCTGAGGGCTACAGCATCACCGGGCACAAATGGTTCATGTCGGCGCCGATGTGCGACGCGTTCCTGGTGCTGGCGCAGGCGGAAGGCGGGCTCACCTGTTTCCTGATGCCGCGCTTCCGCCCCGACGGCGCAGTCAACGGGCTGCGCTTCCAGCGGCTGAAGGACAAGCTCGGCAACCGCTCCAATGCGTCCTCCGAGGTGGAGTTCGTCGATGCGTTTGCGTGGCGCGTCGGCGAGGAGGGGCGCGGCGTGCGCACCATCATCGAGATGGTCCAGCTGACGCGCGTCGACTGCGTGATCTCGTCGGCCGGCATGATGCGCATGGCGCTGGCGCAGGCGCTGCATCACGCGCGCCACCGCACCGTGTTCCAGAAGAAGCTCGCCGACCAGCCGATGATGCGCACGCTCATCGCCGACATGGCGCTCGAGGTCGAAGGCGCGACCGCGCTGATGATGCGGCTGTGCCGCTCGTTCGATCTGGCGGGCGGCGATCCGGGCGAGGCGGCGCGTGCGCGGCTGCTGACGCAGGCGGTGAAATACTGGATCTGCAAGAGCGCGCCGTCCTTCATCTACGAGGCGATGGAGTGCCTCGGCGGCAACGGCTACGTCGAGGAGACGATGCTGGCGCGGCTCTATCGTGAAGCGCCGGTCAACGCGATCTGGGAAGGCTCCGGCAACGTGATGTGCCTCGACGTGCTGCGCGCGCTGTCGCGCGAGGGCGAGGTCGCGCGTGCGGTGCTCGGTGACCTCGTCATCTCCTGCGCGGGGCTGCCTGGCGCCAGCGAGGCCGCCCGCTTCAGCGGTCAGGCATTGATGTCGCCCGATGCCGAGGCGAAGGCGCGTGCCGCGGTCGAGCGGCTCGCCATGCTGGCGGCGACCGCCGCCCTCGCCGAGGGTGCGCCGGCCGCCGCGGAAGCGTTCGCCCGCACCCGGCTCGCCACGCCGCGCGGCGGGACGTTCGGGACCGCGGATCTCGAACCCGGCGAGGCCGCAACCCTGCTCGACCGGGCGCTACCCGGCTGAACGGGAACCCCGGCTTCCCGTCGGCGTTGTTGCGCCAAATGCCGCCGACAGGGGCGGCAAGATGGAGCAACGTATCATGCGCATTCGTCATGTGATGGTTGGCCTTGTGGGCGCGCTGGCGCTCGGCACGGCCGTACCGGCGTCCGCCGGACCGCTTCCGATCGGGAACTCCGCCCTGACGACTGCGGCGGCTCCCGCCACCACCGAGATTCGCTGGCGCCGTGGCCCCGGCCCGGGCATCGCATTCGGTCTCGCCGCCGGCGCTCTGGTCGGCGCGGCGGTCGCGGCGCGGCCCTACGGCTATTACGGCTATGACTACGGACCGGGCTACGTCTATGACGCGCCGGTCTATGGAGCGCCATATGCCTACGAGCCGGTCTATCCGGGCTACGGATACTACGGCGGCTACGGCTACGGATACGGCCAGTGCTACACCAATGACGGCTATGGCCGCCGCCGCCCCTGCAGCGGGCAGTAGTCTCGATCTGACGTCTGAGCTGGACTTTCGGCGGCGGGTGAAAGCCCGCCGCTTTTTCATGTCACGAACGCGATCGCGACCGGCATCGTGATCGCGGCGAGCATCGTTTCGACGGTGATGATCTGCGCCATCAGCGGCGCGTCGCCGCCGAGCTGGCGTGCGAGCACGTAGGAATTCGACGCCGCCGGCACCGCGGTACAGCACGCGATCACCGCGAGGTTTGCGCCGGAGAGGCCGAGCGCCAGCGCGATGCCGATCGCGATCGCCGGCATCAACACCAGCTTGAGCGCGCAGGTCGGCAACGTCAGCGGCCTGAACCGCGTCATGTCGTCGATGCGCAGGCCAGCGCCGACAATGAGAAGCCCGAGCGCCAATGACGAGCGGCCGAGCGCGTCGATCACGACGTGGACCGGCGGCGGGACGAACGCGTTCACCGGATTGAGCGCGGCGCCGACCACGCACGACCAGATCAGCGGATTGCGCACGATCGCGCCGAGCACCACGCGCCAGTCCGCAGCCGTGCTCGACGCGTAGCGCACCAGCACCGAGACGCAGAGAATATTCAGGACCGGCGTCATCGCGATGATCGCCACCGAGGCGATCGCCAGTCCGAGATCGCCGAACAGATTGCCGGCGAGCGGCAGGGCCACGAAGGTCTGCCAGCGCGTCGCGCCCTGGAACAGCGAACTGAACGCCGGACCGTCCGCGCGCAGGAAGCGCGTCAGCGCAGGCTTGAGCGCAAAGCACAGCGCGGTCATCAGCAGCACCGACGCGAGCATCGTGCCGCCGACCGCGAGCACCGGCACCGTGGTGAGGTCGGCGCGCGCCATGGTGCCGATCAGCAGGGCTGGGAACATCACATAGTAAAGGAGCTGCTCCAGGCCGACCCAGTGCGTGTCCTGCGCGATCAGCCAGCGCCGCAGCGCGAACCCCATCACGATCAGCAGGAAGATCGGGATCAGCGCGGCGAAGACGGCGGACATCTCACGCCCCGGCCGGCGGCAGCCGGGCGAGGCGGTCGAGCGCGCCCTGCAGGATGAAGATCGCGGCGTGCTGGTCGATCACCCTGGCGCGCTGCGCGCGGCTCGCATCCGCGGCGATCAGATCGCGCTCGACCGCGGCGGTCGAGAGCCGCTCGTCCCAAAGCCCGATCGGCAGCGCGGTGAGCCTGGCGAAATTGCGCGCAAACGCGCGGGTCGACTGCGCGCGCGGGCCTTCCGAGCCGTCCATGTTGATCGGCAGGCCGAGCACGAAGCCCGCCGCGCTGCGCTCGGCGGCAAGCGCGAGCACCGCCTGCGCGTCCGCCATGAAGGCTTTCCGCGCCACCGTGGTGACGCCGGTTGCGAGGCGGCGGTCCGGATCGCTGACCGCGACGCCGATGGTCTTGGTGCCGAGATCGAGGCCGATCAGCGCGCCGCGCGCGGGCAGCAGGGGCGCGACCTCGGTGAGCGGCATGACCGGCATGCGAGAGCCACTAGCATGTGCGGTTGATCCGGAGAATGCCCCGACTATGCTGCCGCCGACTTCGAACCCGCGAGGACATCATGCAGATCACCTGGTACGGCCATTCGGCATTCCGGCTCGACTTCGGCGGCACGGCGGTGCTGATCGATCCGTTCTTCAGCGGCAATCCGGCCTTCGTCTCCGACAAGGCCGCCGCCACCAAGGGCGTGAGCCAGATCGTGCTCACACACGGCCATGCCGATCACGTCGGCGACGCGCTCGATATCGCCAGGCAGAACGGCGCGACGGTCACCACCAACTACGATCTGTGCATGTGGCTCGCCGGCAAGGGCTTGGAGAAGTTCAACCCGATGAACACCGGCGGCACGACCGATCTCGGCGGCTTCTCGGTCACGATGGTGCGGGCGGATCATTCCTCCGGCGACATCGTCGACGGCATGCCGGTCTATCTCGCCAATCCGTGCGGCGTCATCATCAAGGCGAAGGGAGAGCCGACGGTCTGGCACCTCGGCGACACCGACATCTTCTCCGACATGGCGCTCATCGCCGAGATCCACGCGCCGAAGGTCGCGATCGTGCCGATCGGCGACCGTTTCACCATGAGCCCGAAGACCGCGGCGCTCGCGGTGAAGCGCTTCATCAAGTGCGAGACCGCGATCCCGTGTCACTACGGCTCGTTCCCGATCATCGAGCCGAATGCGGACGCCTTCGTCGCCGAGATGAAGGGCGCGGCCACCAAGGTGATCGTGCCGGAGAAGGGGAAGGCGGTGGCGGTGTAGCGCACGCTGGATGTCATCCCGGGCGAGCGCAGCGAGACCCGGGACCCATCTATCGTCAAGCGCCGATGGAGCCGGGATATATGGGTCCCGGCTCTCGCGCTTTCGCGCTCGGCCGGGATGACAGCCGAGCGCGATCGTGCCCGGGGAAGGGGAAGGCGGTGGCGGTGTGAGCGCCCGGACCGTCATCCTGAGGTGGCCGCGAAGCGGCCCTCGAAGGATGAGCCCGGAACGCCGTCGCCCTTCGAGGCTCGCCGCAAGCGCGGCTCGCACCTCAGGGTGACGGCCAGCGCCGGGCGCGTTAACGTTTACAAAGGATAAACGTCGCGCGAGTTCCGGCTTTCACGTACCACAGGCTGTTCCCTCTTCGGGAGGCAGCGGTGGCACAGCAGGACGCCGGACACGACGAGTGGGTGAATGCCTGGGCGGAAACCGCGCAGGCGGCACCGAAGGCCGAGCCTTTCGCGCTAACGCTGGTCCCTCCGCCCGACGCGCAGCCGGCCCCCGCAGCACCGATCTCCCACGATCAGCTGATGCGCGACATCGCCGAGATCGAGCGCGTGCGCGACGCGCTCGCGGCGCAACCGCTGCCGGTATTCGCCAAAGTCCGCACGCAGGCCTTGACCCTGGTTCCCGCGCGCACGACCGATCCGGTTCCGGTGGTCATCGGCGGCGTACTGGCGCTGGTGATGCTGACCGTGTTCGGCGCCGCCGCCGCGATGACGAAACTCGCGCGTTGATCGCCTGAATCAGGCTGCTTTCGGCAGCGCCGCGTCGCCCACTTTCCATTCGTGCATCTGGCCGCAGGCCGGACAGCGCGCGCGCAACGTCTCGGACTTGATCCGCAAAAGGGTTCCGATCTCGGTGGTCACGCCGACGTCGATGGTGCGCCGCGTCTTCGGACAAACGAAAAACAGCCGTTCCATGATGCGCCTCCATCATCAGTGCGCCGGAGGTGCCCCGCCGATTATCCTGGATTAACCTGTGAACCGGACCCTGGTTCCGAACGGATCGCGCGTTTCGGGAGCATCTGCGTTCTCGCTCAGCGGCGCGTTCGCGGCCTTCAGCCGCTGAACGACGGTATCGCGCTGCGCCGCATCGGCTGCTTCGAACGCGAACCATGACAAACCGGCGCGCGCGTCGTCGCGCCGTCCTGCACCCGCCGACTGCCAGACATTGCTGCCGACATGGTGGTGATAGCCGCCCGACGACATGAACAGCGCGCCGCCGCGCCCCGCGGTCGGATCGAGGCCGATCGTGTCGCAGTAGAATTTCTGCGTCTCGGCGAGATCGCCGACGCGCAGATGGATGTGTCCGATGCGCAAGCCGTCCGGCGCGCCGGTGTATGAGGTGTTGCCGGTGTCCGCCGCGAGATTGTCGAGGTCGAGCCGCTCGGTGGTCATGTGGATGCGTCCGCCGGCCCAGCGCCATTCCTCCGGCGTGCGGTCGCGGTAGACCTCGATGCCGTTGCCTTCGGGATCGTCGAGATAGATCGCTTCGCTCACCGCATGGTCGGATGCGCCGGTGAGTTGCACGCGATTGCGCGCCACATGCACCAGCCAGCGCGCCAGGTCCTGGCGGGTCGGATGCAGAAACGCGGTATGGAACAGGCCGGCGCTGCGCGGATCGTCGGACAACGCGTCGGGCGCAGCCTCGAGATGGAAGAACGGGACGCCGCCGGCGCCGAGCCGCGCGGTTTTGCTGTCGCGGTCGATGACGGTCAGCCCGATCGCGTTGGCATAGAAATCGGTCAGGCGCGACAGATCACGCGCCTTCAGGCCGACGGCACCGATGCGCAGCGGCGTTGTATTGGCAAAGGTTACGGTCGATGAGGGGTTCGCGGCGTCCATGGCGGCATGCCTTTCTGCTTCCCTCTTTATATTGGGGCGCAGGGACGCGGGACAACCGGGCAGGGGGGGCGGAACCGCAAGTCCATGAATGCACGACTGCAAGTGCTCGGCAGGAGCGTTGGCGCCCGCCAGCCGGCCCGTCCGACGACGGCCCTTCTTTAGCTGCGCGAAACGATCTGTTCTCACTGTAGTTGTGTTGTTTCATTCTCACACAGGAGGATTGTCATGGCCGTCCGGACCGCGAGACGCATCGCAACCGCCAGTGGCCAGCCACGCGGGGAGGCGCTTCACAAGTCGCCCCAGAATAAGCAGGTGCCGGGCCAGCTGATCGTGCGTTTCAAAACCGCGGTGGTGCAGCACGTTGCGGCCCAGTCATTGCCGCGCGCCGCAACCGCACGCGCCGTCACCGCCGCGATGCCGGACGACGTCGCCGGCCCGCTCGCTCTGTTGAAGGAGCAGGGCGGCATGGAGACCATCAGGCCTCTCTTCGTGCCGGCCGCGCAGGGCCACGCCCAACCGGGCGTCATGGCGATGGCAGCTCACCGCTCGCTTGCGCGATCGGCGACCAAGGCGCCGCGGGCCGCGCTGAGCGGGTATCAAATCGTCCAGCTTAAGGACAAGAAAGCGAACGCGGCGCTGCTGAAGAAATTGCGCGCCTCCAGGGCGATCGATTTTGTCGAAGCGGTACCGAACCGCTGGCTCAGCGCCGCGGATCCATTGGTCAACCGGCAATGGGGCCTGCGAGCCATCCGCTGGTTTGACGCGAAGCACCCCAACGCCAAAACCGTCCACGTGGCGGTGCTCGACAGCGGAATCGACGAGGGGCATCCCGATCTGCAGGCTGCGATCGAGGAGTATCGTCACGACGGCAACAAGGTGCGCGACTTCCTCGGCCATGGAACGCATGTCAGCGGAACCATCGCGGCGGTCGTGAACAATTCGATCGGCGTTGCCGGCGTGGCGAATTGCCGCCTGCATTGCTGGAAGATCTTCAACGACCCGGCGGCCGGAAGCGATGACCAGGACTTCAATTTCGAGTTCTACAGCGCCGCACTCGCCAGCGCGCTGGATACCGACATCAAGGTCATCAACCTCAGCATCGGAGGAACCGAGAATTCGAAGGCGGAGGCCGCCGTGTTCGCCGAGCTGCGCGAAGCCGGCGTTGTCACCGTCGCGGCCATGGGCAACGAATTCGAGGAGGGGAATCCGAAGGAGTTTCCTGCGGCTTATGCGGGCGTGCTGGCGGTCGGCGCGGTCGACGAAGCAGACCGGCGCGCCTCGTTCTCATGCACGGGCGCACACATCGGGCTGGTCGCGCCAGGCGTCAACATCCTGTCGACCGTTCCGGGCGTCAAAGCTTCGTTTGCGGACACGACCGATTACGACTCCTGGCCAGGCACCTCGATGGCGACCCCGCACGTCGCCGGTGCGGCGGCATTGCTCTACGCATCAAAGACGCGATCGAAAGCAGCGGCCGACGCCATCGTGAAGCGGCTGACATCGACCGCGAAGAAAGTTGCCGGCATGAAGAAAAAGGCTTTCACCAAGGAATACGGCTCGGGCTTGCTCGATGTCGCGGCGGCGCTCAAGGGGTCTTGATCGAACTTGGGAAACGGCTAGATATCGGCCATGTCGGTGCAGTTCAAATTCAAGGACTCGGTGGCCGAGGGTCGGCGGCGCGAAATCATCGACATGCTCGGTCGCGCCGGTTACCCGGCGCGAAGCCTGTACCCAGGCCAGCACAGGCCGAGCCTTGCCTCAATCTTCACGGTGTCGCAGGCCGAGGACGTGAAGTCGCTTCATGCCGCGCTTACCGGTTACAAGCAGGATATCGAATACGTCGAGGCCTCGCCGAAGCGCGGCTTGAAATCCTGAGCCGCGGAACGCGGGACATTCGCCGGCCGCGATGTTATGAGTGTGGCCCCAACGCGCGCGGGTTGGCGCGCCGTACGCGCCTCTGCTAATCGGTGGCGCGACAGAGGCCCGCATGTCCGTCGATACCGCCACAGTCCGCCGCATCGCGCATCTCGCGCGCATCGCGGTCAAGGACGACGAGGTTGAGCACCTGCAAGGCGAGCTCAACGCCATGCTGGCGTTCGTCGAGCAGTTGCAGGAAGTCGACGTCACGGGCGTCGAGCCGATGACCTCGGTGACGCCGATGGCGATGAAGAAGCGCGAGGACGTGGTGACCGACGGCGGCATCGCGGACGACATCGTGAAGAATGCGCCGGCGACGGAAGATCATTTCTTCCTCGTTCCCAAGGTGGTGGAATGATTACGAATTGTCATCCCGGCCGAGCGGAGCGAGAGCCGGGATCCATGGTCCTCCTGGAAAGGTGGGTCCCGGATAGCGCCTTCGGCGCTTCCAGGATGACACCTGCGATGACGGGAGAGCGCTGATGTGCTGGGCCTGTCAGGAAGGCGAGCGCGAGCGCATCTGGTCGCTGATCGAAATCATTTCGCTCGGCAAGATGCCCGCGGGCCACACGGCCGAGGACCTGCGCAACATGGGCCTGCCGCAGCCGGGCGAGCTCTACCGCGAGGAACAGCCCGACGGCACGATCCTGATCCGCCAGGTAGCGCCGTCCGAGCTCGCGAAGAAGAAGACCGAACCGAAGAACAATTTTGTCTGCGATAGCCCGGAACAATGACTGATTTGACGTCGCTGACGCTCGCGCAGGCGCGCGATCGTCTGCGCAGGAAAGACATCACCGCCGTCGAGCTGACCGACGCGCATATCGCCGCG
>DATEKY010000976.1:0-4380 GCA_035277225.1 Xanthobacteraceae bacterium | reverse complement strand
GCCGTCATCATCGGCATCTGCATCGGCGCGTTCGCCGGATACTACGGCGGCTGGACCGACAACATCCTGATGCGCATCACCGAGGCGTTTCAGATCCTGCCGAACTTCCTGCTGCTGCTGGTGCTGGTCGCGGTGTTCGGGTCGACCATCACGACGGTAACGGTCGCGATCGGCCTCGTGTCATGGCCCGCGCCGGCACGATTGACCCGCGCGGAGTTCCTCTCGCTGCGCAACCGCGAATTCGTGCAGGCCGGGCGCACGCTGGGCCTGCGCGACGTGAGCCTCATTTTCCGCGAGATCCTGCCGAACGCGCTGCCGCCGATCATCGTGTATGCGAGCGTCGTGATGGCGGTGTCGATCCTGCTCGAAAGCGCGCTTGCCTTCCTCAAGCTGTCCGATCCGAACATCGCGTCATGGGGCAACCTGATCGGGCTCGGGCGTGACGTGCTACGCGTGCAGTGGTACGTCTCGGCCATCCCCGGGGTCGCGATCCTCGTTACGGTGTTGGCCGTCTCGCTCGTCGGCCAGGGACTGAACGATGCGCTGAACCCCAGGCTCAAGGGCCGATGAGCGCGGTGCTGTCGCTCGAAGGCTTGAGCGTGCGCCTGCCGCCGGGCGCCGACCGGCCGCACGCGCTCAAGGACGTGACCTTGTCGCTCGACGCCAACGAGATCGTCTGCGTGGTCGGCGAGTCCGGCTCCGGCAAGTCGATGATGGCGAATGCCGTGATGCGGCTGCTGCCGCAGGGCGTCGCGATCGACGGCGGCCAAGTTCTGTTCGAAGGCCGCGACCTCGTGCGGTTGAGCGAAGCCGAGATGCGCCAGGTGCGCGGCGCCGGCATCGCGATGATCTTCCAGGAGCCGATGACCGCGCTCAATCCGCTGCGCACGGTCGGCGACCAGATCGGCGAGATGTTCCGCATCCACACCGAGCTGTCGAAATCCGAGATCGCCCAGCGCATCCTCGGCCTGCTGGAGGAAGTGCGCATCCCCGATCCGCGCCAGGCGGCGGCCGCCTATCCGCACGAACTCTCCGGCGGGCAGCGCCAGCGCGCCATGATCGCGATGGCGATGGCGCTCGACCCGCGCGTGCTGATCGCCGACGAGCCGACCACGGCGCTCGACGTGACCACCCAGGCGCAGATCCTTGCGCTGATCCGGGACCTGCAGGCGCGCAAGGGCACGGCGGTCCTGTTCATCACGCACGACTTCGGCGTGGTGGCCGAGATCGCGAACCGCGTCGCCGTGATGCAGCACGGCCTCGTGGTGGAGGAAGGCGCAGCCGCGGACGTGCTGCACCGGCCGCAGCATCCCTACACGCGCCAGCTCATCGCGGCGGTGCCGTCGCTGACGCCGCCGCCGCCGCGCACGCTCGCCGCCGAGCCGATCCTCACCATCGAGCATGTCTCGAAGACCTACAAATCCGGCGGCTTCCTCGGGCGCGGCGCGCGCATCACCCACGCGGTGAAAGACGTGACGCTCGCCCTCCCGAAGGGAGCGACGCTCGGCATCGTCGGCGAATCCGGCTCGGGCAAGTCGACGCTCGCGCGCTGCATCGTGCGCCTGATCGAGCCGGACGCCGGCGCGATCCGGCTCAAGGGCAAGGACCTCGCCTGCCTCTCGCGCGAGGAGATGCGCGCGGAGACGCGCCACATCCAGATGGTGTTTCAGGACCCGTTCGCCTCGCTCAACCCGCGGCGCAAGGCCGGCGAACTGGTCGCGCAGGGGCTGATCGTGCACGGCACGCCGCGCACGGAGGCCTTGAAGCGCGTGAAAGATCTGTTCGCGCTGGTCGGGCTCGATCCGGCATCGACCGACCGCTATCCGCACGAGTTTTCCGGGGGCCAGCGTCAGCGCATCGGGCTTGCGCGCGCGCTCGCGCTCGAGCCGGACGTGCTGATCGCGGACGAGCCGGTATCCGCGCTCGACGTGTCGGTCCAGGCGCAGGTGCTCAAGCTGCTCGCGGCGTTGCGCGAGCGTCTCGGCCTCTCGATGGTGTTCATCACCCACGACCTGCGCGTCGCGCTGCAGGTCTGCGATCTCGTCGGCGTGATGAAGGATGGAGAAATCGTCGAGGCCGGGCCGGTCGCGCAGGTCTTCACCCAGCCGCAGCATCCCTACACGCAGGCGCTGCTGGCGTCAGTGCCGGGGCGCGAGATCGGGACGAGGCTGGTGTGAAACCAGACCGCGTGCCCATCAGACGGCCGCCGTAAAGGGTTACGTACTGGGCTTGGTCAGAATCGGCCGGAGCTTGCCCGCACAATAATCAAAGAAGGCATTGATGCGCGGCACTCGCCGCAGATCCCTGTGCGTCAGCAAATACATCGGGTAACTCAGTTCGGTGACCGGACCGAGAACACATTGCAATTCGTCGTCGCCGTCTCCAAGCGGAGCGGGCAGCGGAGCGAGGCAGGCGCCGGACTTCACCGCGAGGAAAATGCTGGGGATGTTGCCTGCCTCCGCGCAGATTCTGGCATTTGGAGCATGGCGTCGAAGCCAGCTTGCAGCATTGTGATTGGTCATCGCCTCGATGAAGCCGACCGTCGTGTGCCCGTCGAGATCTGCCGGTGACCGAGGTCTGCCGTTTCGCTCGACGTATCCTCGTGTCGCGTACAGCCCCCACGGTACATTCGCGATCTTCTTGCCGACGAGCGTTTCATCGGTCGGTACGCCACCCCGAATGGCAACATCTGCCTGGCCGTCAGCCAGGCTAAGCAACCGCTCCGTCATGATCACTTCGATTTTCAATCCCGGATACCGCTTGCTGAACGCGTCGAAGAGGCCGGATTTCATCAACCGGTGCCCAACTGCCGTCGAACAGGTCATGCGAATCCGCCCGATCATTCCCCGGTCGGCCCCGGCGATCTGGCGCCGAAGCGCACCGACATCGTCTTCAATACGCTCGGCATGCGAGCGGAGTTGATTGCCGAGCTCTGTCAGGCGGTAGCCCGTGGGATGGCGCTCGACGAGACTGCAGCCGAGCGCTTTTTCGAGTGCGGCGAGGCGTCTGTGCACGGTCGACTGATTCACCTGCAGCTTCCTCGCCGCGGCGAGCGTGCTGCCTTCGCGCGCGACTGCCAGGAAGTGCTTCAGGTCGTTCCAGTCGAACATTGGCTAGTTATGCATTCTTGCCAGCTGTTGGCGCAACCTTGCTGCTCCCGACACCGAGACGGAGTTGATACAAAGCACACGCGTTGGCCATGCAGCACGAAGAACATGAGCACCCCGGCCCTTTCCGCTCTCCAGCCGCTTGATCTCGTCTACGCCGACGCAACCGGGTCGTTCCTGGTGTTGCTTGCGATTGCGCAGCAGCAGAGGCTTTTCGAGAAGCTGGGACTTGACGTGCGTGCCATTGCGGCGCGTGGAGCGACCGTGCCCAAGGTGACTGACGATGCGCCGATCGGATTTATCGGCGAGCCGGCCGCCATCCTGCAGGCGGCGGACGGCAACGACGTGAGAATCGTCGCCTCGTTCTCCAGAACCTCGCTGTCAGGACATCTTGTCGGGCGGCCCGGCATCCACAGCGCCTCCGACCTCCGCGGCAGGCGCATCGGCGTCCGCGTTTTGGGCGCAGGCCTCTGGATATCCACGGTCCTTGCGCTGGAGCAACTGGGGCTGAGCCCGACGCGCGACGGAATTGACCTCGTGCCGATCGGCAGTCCCGGCGAAATCCTGCGGGCGCTGGAGCAAGGCGCCATCGATGCGGCCCTCCTGCCTGTCGCACAGAGCCGCAGATTGGGAGCGCTTGGCTATCATGTGCTGCTCGACAGCTATCCGCCGGACATCACGGCCTATGGAGGCGGACTGGTCGTTTCCGCCGCGTATCTCGATGCGCACCCCGATGTCGTCGAAAAGTCGATCTCCGCGCTGATGGGGGCTTTGGCGTTCAGCCTCGCGGAGAGGAACGCGGAGCCGGTGATGGATGCGTTCAGGACATCCCTCGGCATCACCGACAAGGAGACTGCGCTTGCCAACTTGCGTGAGCTGCTGCCCAGGCCGTATCCCTCACGCGCCGCGTTGGAAAGCATGCAACGGGTCATGTCACTTCACGATGCGCGCGTGCTCGACATCAAGATCGATCGATTGATAGACGATCGGCTCGTCAAAAAGCTCGACAAAGAGAAGGCGGTTGGCTCGCCGCAGGTCGACGCCGCCGACTGACCCACGGCCGCGCCGGCGGGACCACTCTACTCTTGCACGACAACACGAACCGGTCGTGGATGGCGTGTGTGTCGTGTCTGCGTGTGATCGAATACCGCGACCCACATGTAGAGGTCGTGGCCAGCCACGAAGTTCTGATCATATTTGCTGTCGGTTTTCATGGCGCGGCTGGTGACCAGCGTCCAGTGGCCGTTCTCCCAATGCGCGGAGCCCTTGATGT
>DATEKY010000975.1:0-23328 GCA_035277225.1 Xanthobacteraceae bacterium | reverse complement strand
GCCGCGCATGCGCGTGCCGCCAGGGCCGCGATCGGCGCGGTCATCTTCGGCCAGGAGCGCGTGGTGGATCGCGCGCTGATCACGGTGCTGTCGGGCGGCCATGCGCTGCTGGTCGGCGTGCCGGGCCTCGCCAAGACCAAGTTGGTCGAGACCATGGGCATCGCGCTCGGGCTCGACGCACGGCGCATCCAGTTTACGCCCGACCTGATGCCATCCGACATTCTCGGGAGCGAAGTGCTGGAAGAGACACCGGGCGGAAAGCGCAATTTCCGCTTCCTCCCCGGACCGATCTTCGCGCAGCTCTTGATGGCCGACGAGATCAACCGCGCGTCCCCGCGCACGCAATCCGCGCTGCTGCAGGCGATGCAGGAGCATCACGTCACGGTTGCGGGCGCGCGCCACGATCTCCCCGCTCCGTTCCATGTGCTGGCGACGCAGAACCCGCTGGAGCAGGAAGGCACCTATCCGCTCCCTGAAGCGCAGCTCGACCGCTTCCTGATGGAGATCGACGTCGATTATCCGGACCGCGAGGCGGAGCTGAAGATCCTGAAGGACACGACCGGCGCCGAGGAGACCAAGGCGAAGGCCGCGATGACGGCGGAAGAGCTGCAGCTGGCGCAGCGCCTGGTGCGGCGCCTGCCGGTCGGCGAGTCGGTGGTCGATGTGATCCTCGCGCTGGTTCGCTCAGCGCGTCCGGGACCGGAAGGCGGCGAGACCGCGAAGGCGATCGCCTGGGGTCCGGGTCCGCGCGCCAGCCAGGCGCTGATGCTCGCGGTGCGCGCGCGCGCGCTGCTCGATGGGCGCTACGCGCCGTCGGTCGACGACGTGATCGAACTGGCCGAGCCGATCCTGAAGCACCGCATGGCCCTCACATTCGCCGCAAGGGCGGACGGCGAGACGATCTCCGGCGTGATCGCCAAGCTCAGGGCGCGCATCGGATAACTGATGGCCGACGCAGAGCACCGCGCAGCGGAGACCGAGTCGACACGCAAGGCGACGGGCGAAGCGCGTTCGCTGTCGGCCACGATGCCGCGCCTCATTCTCGAGGCGCGCCGCGTCGCCGCGACCGTGATCCACGGTCTGCACGGGCGGCGCCGCGCCGGGACCGGCGAGAATTTCTGGCAGTTCCGCCGCTTCGTCTCGGGGGAGCCGGCCGCGCGCGTCGACTGGCGCCGCTCCGCGCGCGACGATCATCTCTACGTGCGCGAGCAGGAGTGGGAGGCCGCGCATACGGTGTGGATCTGGCCCGACCGCTCGCCCTCGATGGTGTTCGCCTCGCCACTCGTCTGGGAGACCAAGCTCGACCGCGCGCTGGTGATCGCCTTTGCGCTCGCCGAAGTGCTGGTCGAAGGCGGCGAGCGGGTCGGCATCCCCGGGCTGATGCGCCCGAGCGCGAGCCGCAACATCATCGAGAAGATGGCCGAGATCATCGTGCACGACGCGTCTGAGCGCGCGAGCCTGCCGCCGACCTTCGCGCCCTCGCCGCAGTCCGAGGTGCTGGTGCTCTCCGATCTGTGGAGCCCGATCGGCGAGGTACACAAGACGATCGCGCAATTATCGGCGAACGGCGCGCACGGCCACGTGGTGCAGGTCGTCGATCCGGCTGAAGAAACATTCCCGTTCTCCGGCCGCGTCGAATTCTTCGATCCTGAGGACGGACACTCGATCACGGTCGGCCGCGCCGAAGCCTGGCGCGAGGAGTACCAGCAGCGGCTCGAGCGTCACCGCGCCGAGATCCGCACTGAGACCGACCGGCTCGGCTGGAGCTTCATCATTCACCGCACCGACCGCCCCGCGACCGAACTGCTGCTCAAGCTGCACACGCAGATGGGCCAGGGTCCGCGCGGCAGCAGCGTCGGCCACTTCCACGCCGGAGCGAGCGCATGATCGGCGGCCTCCCGCTCGGTTTCGCTCAGCCGCTCGTGCTGCTCGGCCTGCTCAGCCTGCCGGTGCTGTGGTGGCTGTTGCGGCTGGTGCCGCCGCGCCCGCGCCGCCAGAAGCTCGGGCCCGAGAAGCTGCTGCTCGACATCCTGCCGAAGGAAGAGACGCCAGCGCGCACGCCGTGGTGGCTGACCCTGCTGCGCCTTACGCTGGCGACGCTATTGATCCTCGCGGCTGCGGGTCCGTTGTGGAACCCGCCGCTCGCCACGTCGCAGGCGAGCGCGCCGCTCGCGCTGCTGATCGACGACGGCTGGGCCGCGGCCGCAACCTGGGACACGCGGCTGCGCACCGCCGAAGATCTGATCGCGCGCGCCGAGACCGACAATCGCGGCGTTGCGATCATTCCGCTGTCCGAGGTCGGGCGTGACATCTCGCTCGAGACGCCCGGCGCCGCGCGGGTGCGCCTGCGCGCGCTCAAGCCCAAGCCGCATACCGTCGACCGCAACGAGGCGCTGCCCGCGATCACCCGTTTCGTCAGCACGACGCCCTCGATCGAGGCGCTGTGGCTCTCCGACGGAGTCGACGTCGCGAAGGGCGCGGAGTTCGTGGCCGAGTTGGGAAAGATCCTGCAAGGCAAGGCCGTGACGGTGATCGAAAGCGGCCTCGCGCCGGCGCATGCGCTGGTCGGGGCCGACAATGCGGCCGGTGCGCTGACGGTCAAGGTTCTGCGCGCCAATCCGCGCGACAACGACATGGGCGTGGTGCGCGCGCTCGATCCCAAAGGCCTGCCGCTCGGCGAGGCGCCGTTCGCCTTCAAAGGCAACGACCGCGAGACCGAGGCGACGTTCGACCTCCCGGTCGAGATCCGCAACGACATCGCGCGGCTCGAGATCGCGGCGGAGCGCTCCTCCGGCGTGGTGCAACTGCTCGACAAGCGCTGGCGCCGCCGCACCGTCGGCGTGATCACCGGCTCGACCGCCGATACCGCGCAGCCGCTGCTCGCCTCGACCTATTATCTCTCGCGCGCCTTGAATCCGTTCGCCGACGTGCGGCTCGCCGAGCGCGGATCGCCGTCCGACGCGGTGCGCCAGTTCCTGACGCAGAACCTGCCGATGCTGATCCTCGCCGACGTCGGCACCGTCACCGGCGAGCCGCGCGAGCGCTTGGCGCGCTGGGTCGACGCGGGCGGCGTGCTGGTGCGCTTCGCCGGGCCGCGCCTTGCGGCGGCCGACGACGATCTCATCCCGGTGAAGCTGCGGCGCGGCGGCCGCACGCTCGGCGGCTCGCTGAGCTGGGAGCAGCCGCAGCAGCTCGCCGCCTTCTCGCGCGACAGCCCGTTCAACGGCATGACGGTGCCGAACGACGTGACGGTGACGCGGCAGGTGCTGGCCGAGCCGGACTCCGGGCTGACCGACCGCACCTGGGCGACGCTTGCCGACGGCACGCCGCTGGTGACCGCGGCGCGGCGCGGCAAGGGTTACGTGGTGCTGTTCCACGTCACCGCCGACACGCGCTGGTCCGACCTGCCTATCTCGGGCGCCTTCGTCGACATGCTCAAGCGCATCGTCGCGCTCTCCGGTTCGTCCGCGACCGCCGAGACGGTCTCGGACCCACAGGTGGCGCGCAACGTGGTGCCGCCGAACCGCGTGCTCGATGGCTTCGGCGCCTTCACGGCTCCGCCCTCGACGGCGCGGCCGGTGCCGGCAAACTTCAACTTCCGCGCCACCGCGGATCACCCGCCCGGCTTCTATGGGCCACCCGAAGGGCTGCTCGCCGTGAACACGCTCGCACCCGCCGACCGCCTGTCGCCGATCGATTACGCGCCGCTCTCGGCGCGCATCGAGGCCTATCGCCTCGGTGAGCCCAAGGACCTGCGCGGACCGCTGTTCCTCGGTGCGCTCGCGCTGCTGATCATCGACGCGCTGGTGGTGTTCTGGCTTGCCGGCGGACTGTACCGGCTGATGCCGCGCCGCCGCGCCGCGGCGAGCATCGCACTGCTCGTCGGGGCAACTGCGCTGCTGGTCGCGTCGCACGCGTTCGCGCAAACCGGTTCGCCCCCGGCAACGCCGCCCGCGCCGGCGGCGCAAGCGCCCAATCCGGCGGCGGACGAATTCGCCCAGAAGGTCACGACCGAGACGCGGCTTGCCTACATCATCACCGGCGACACCGAGGTCGACAACCTGAGCAAGCTCGGCCTGCAGGGGCTCTCGCTCTTTCTCGCGCAACGTACTGCGCTGGAAGCCGGCGAGCCGGTCGGGCTCGATCCGGCGCGCGATGAGCTCTCGTTCTTCCCGCTGATCTACTGGCCGATCGTGCCGAGCGCGCAGCGCCCGACGCCGGCCGCGTTGACCCGCATCGACGCCTACATGAAACAGGGCGGCACCGTGCTGTTCGACACGCGCGACGCCGTGCTCGCACCGCCCGGTGGCGAAAACCGCTCGCCCGGCATGCTGGCGCTGCGCGACATCCTCGCCGCGCTCGACATCCCGGAGCTCGAGCCGGTGCCGCGCGATCACGTGCTGACCAAGACCTTCTTTCTCTTGAAGGACTTTCCCGGCCGCTTCTCTTCCGGCCAGCTCTGGGTCGAGGCGATCGCGCCGCCGAACGACGATGAGCCGGAGCGCCCCGCGCGCGGCGGCGACGGGGTGTCGTCGATCCTGATCACCTCGAACGATCTCGCCGGCGCCTGGGCGCAAAGCTCCAACGGCCAGCCGGTGCTGCCGATGGTGCCGGGCGAGCCGCGCCAGCGCGAATTCGCGTTCCGCGCCGGCGTCAACATCGTGATGTACACGCTGACCGGCAACTACAAGGCGGACCAGGTGCATATCCCGGCGCTGCTCGAGCGGCTGGGACAGTGATGAACGAGCACACTTGTGTCCCGGGCGCAGCGCAGCGTGAAACGTTGCGCTGCAGACCCGGGATCGCAACGGACACTGTGCATGTAACGGCCCCGGATCTGCGGTGCACTGCTACGCACTGCACCGCGTCCGGGACACGAGGTTAGTCGATGGGTTTCGGAATCACCTTCTCGCCGCTGGTGCCCAACGAAGTGCTGTGGGGCGCGATCGCCGTCGCGGCAATCGCCGCCGTGCTGCTGATCGTGATCAAGAGCCGCGGCGCGCTCGTGCGCGCGGTCGCGCTCGCCTTCGCGGCGCTCGCGCTCGCCAATCCATCGCTCACCAAGGAGGACCGCGAGTCGCTGCCCTCGGTGGCCGTCGTGGTGGTCGACAAGAGCCCGAGCCAGAATTTCGGCGACCGGGCAAAGCAGACCGAGGAAGCGCGCGCTGCGATCACGCAGCGGCTCGGCCGCATCCAGGGCCTCGAAGTGCGCGTGGTCGAAGCCGGCCATGCCGATGGCGAGACCGACGGCACGCGGCTGTTCTCGGCGCTCGGCTCCACATTGGCCGACGTGCCGCCGGATCGGGTCGCGGGCGCCGTCATCATCACCGACGGGCGCGTCCACGACGTGCCGGGCACCGCGGCCGAGCTTGGCTTCACGGCGCCGGTGCATGCGCTCATCACCGGGCGGCCGGGCGAGCGCGACCGGCGCATCCAGCTGGTGACGGCGCCGCGCTTCGGCATCGTCGGGCAGCAGCAGACCGTGGTGCTGCGCGTCGAGGATCAAGGCACAACGGCGTCCAGCACCGTGCAGCTCACCATCCGCCGCGACGGCGAACTGCTCGAGACGCGCAACGTGCGCTCCGGCGATCAGGTGCGCGTGCAGGTGCAGATTCCGCACGCGGGCCAGAACATCGTGGAAGTCGAGGCTTCGCCGATGGAAGGCGGCGAGCTGACCACGATCAACAACCGCGCCGTGGTGGCGATCGACGGCGTGCGCGACAAGCTGCGCGTGCTGCTGGTCTCGGGCGAGCCGCATGCCGGCGAGCGCACCTGGCGCAACCTGCTCAAGTCCGACGCCTCGGTCGATCTGGTGCACTTTACGATTCTGCGCCCGCCCGAGAAGCAGGACGGCACGCCGATCAACGAGCTGTCGCTGATCGCGTTTCCGACGCGCGAGCTGTTCCAGCAGAAGATCAACGAATTTCACCTCATCATCTTCGACCGCTACGCGCGGCAAGGCGTGCTGCCTATCATCTATTTCGACAACATCGCGCGCTATGTGCGCGACGGCGGCGCCGTGCTGGTCGCTGCGGGCCCGGACTATGCGAGCCCGACCTCGATCTGGCGCACGCCGCTCGACGTCGTGCTCCCGGCCGAGCCGAGCGGCCGCACCACCGAGGGCCCGTTCCACGCGCTGCTGACCGATCTCGGCAGACGCCATCCGGTGACGCGCGGCCTCGAGGGCGCGGAGAGCAACCCGCCGCACTGGAGCCGCTGGTTCCGCCTGGTCGATACGCGCGCCGAGAAGGGTACTACCGTGATGCAGGGGCCGGACAACAAGCCGCTGCTGCTCCTGTCGCGCGAAGGCGAAGGCCGTGTCGCGCTGCTGCTGTCGGATCACATCTGGCTGTGGGCACGCGGCTACGAGGGTGGCGGGCCGCATCTCGACCTGCTGCGCCGGCTGTCGCACTGGCTGATGAAGCAGCCCGACCTAGAAGAAGAGGCGCTGCGCATGTCGGCGCGCGGCCGCGACCTCGAAGTGCGGCGCCAGTCGATGGCCGATGAAGTCGCGCAAGTCACCGTCACGACGCCGAGCGGGCAGACGCGTCCGCTGACCCTCGACAAGTCGGAGCCCGGCGTGTGGAAGGCAGTGACGCAGGCGAACGAATTAGGCCTGTGGCGCGCGACCGACGGCAAGCTCACCGCGCTGGTCAATGTGGGGCCAGCCAACCCGCGCGAATATGCCGAGGTGACGTCCTCGACCAACGTGCTCGCGCCGCTGACCAGCGCGACCGGCGGCGACACGCGCCGCCTCGCCGATGCGTCGGGCAATGTCTCGATCCCGCGCATCCTGACCGTGCGCTCGAGCGACACCTACAAGGGCGATGACTGGCTGGGTCTCAAGATGCGCGACGCCAGCGTGGTGCGCGGCATCGGCGTGCTGCCGCTGTTTGCCGGCCTGCTCGGGCTGCTGCTGCTGATCGGCTCGCTCGCCGCGACATGGATGCGCGAGGGGCGCTAAGCTTCCTTCGCCGAGCGCCCGATCCAGCGTTGCAGCGCGCGGGTGATCGGCCGCTCGAACCACAAATACGACAGGCATGCCGCCGCTATCGAACCGCCGATCAGCGCCAGCGCATAGAGCCACGGCATCAGCGGCGTATCGAGCGACGGCATCACCCGGCGCACGGCCGGAATGACGAGCGCGTGCACCAGGTAGAGCGAGTATGAGGCGTCGCCGAGAAAGCCCATCGCCCGCGACACCGGTCCCGCCGGCGGCGGACGCTTGACCAGAGTGAACGCCGCAACCAGCAACGCCCCCGGCACCCCCCATTCGAGCCAGCGCCACGCGACGAACGGTCCGAAGCAAGCCGAGATCACATAGGCGCCGAGTGCCGCCAGGGTCAGCAGCAGCGCGTTCCAGAGCGACAGGCGCTTGCCGTCGAGGCAGGCCCAAGCAATCAGCATCCCGAAGCAGAATTCGAGGATGATCGGGCTGAACCAGAAGGCGAGCGGCTGCGGCAGTCGAATGAACAGGCCGAGCGCCACCAGCAGTGCGAACAGCGCCGTAATGGCGAACACAGCGGCGCGCCGGGGCAGCATAATCGCGAGCGCAAACACCGCGTAGAAGAACATCTCGTAGTTCAGCGTCCAGCCGAGCGCGTGCACCGGCGCCATCAGGCCGTTCGGCAGCGGATAAGGAATGAACAGGAACGAGGCGACCACGCCTTCGGTGGTGATGAAGGGCGGCGGGAAGATGCGGTGCGCGACGTAGATGTAGCCGAGCAGAAGCGCGGTGGCGGCCCAGTAGAGTGGCACGATGCGCGCGAGCCGGCGCAGGAAGAACACGCGTGTCGCGCCGGGCTGCGCGAACAGCCGCTCGGAAGCATAGACCATCACGAAACCGGAGATGACGAAGAACAGGTCGACGCCGCCGGCCCCGACGACAAGCTCGGCGAACGGGACGGTGACGCCGGTCTTCGCCGCGACCTCGTGCGCGGTGTGGTGGAACAGCACGCCGAGCGCCGCGACCGCGCGCAGCATCTGGATCGAGAGCAGCGCCCGCGAGCCGCGCATGTCGCGCGCCGGTGCGGCGCTCTCAGACAAGCATCGCCTCGACCAGATAGGGGCCCGGGTGGCTGAGCCCGCGCGCCACCGCCTTGTTGAAGTCGTCCATCGTGTCGACGCGCTCGCCCGGCACGCCCATGCCACGCGCCAGCGACACGAAGTCGAGATCGGGGCGCGAAAGATCGAGCATGTCGAGCGCCTTGCGGCCGACATTCTGCGCGCCCACGTTGGTCAGCTCGTGGCGCAGGATCGCGTAGGAACGGTTGTTGAGGATCACCGTGGTGACGTTGAGGTTCTCGCGCGCCTGGGTCCACAGCGCCTGGATGGTGTACATCGCGCTGCCATCGGCCTGGATGTTCAGGACCGGGCGATCCGGACAGGCGACCGCAGCGCCGGCCGCGAGCGGCATGCCGATGCCGATCGAGCCGCCCATGTTCTGCAGCCAGGTGTGCGGATGCGCGTGGCGCGTGGAAGGAAAGAAGCCGCGGCCGGTCGAGACGCCTTCGTCGACCACGATGGCGTTCTCGGGGATCAGCGCGCCGAGCGATTGCGCCAGGGTCGCGGCTTCGATCCTGCCGGTCGCAAGCCTGGGCGGATCGTACTTCGAGCCCTCGACCGGCTGCGTCGCGCCGAGCTCGTCGGCGAGCCATTCGAGCGCGTGGACGATGTCCTCGTCCTCCTCCGCCAGCGTGGTGAACTGCGTGTCCTTCGGCGCCAGCAGGCTCGGCTTGTCCGGATAGGCGAAGAATGCCACCGGCACGCGGCTGCCCGCGAGCACGATGTGCTTCACGCCATCGAGGACTTTCAGCGCCTGCTCGACCGGATAGGGAATGCGCTCGATCGGCACCCGCCCTGCCCCGCGCTCCATGCGGCGGTTGAAGGTCTGCGCCAGGATGCGCGCGCCGGTCTTCGCCGCGATGCGCCCCGCAAGCTCGAGCCCTTTCTCGCGTAACGCGGGCCCGGTGACGAGCAGCACCGCCGGCTCGCCGGAGCGCAGCGCGCGCGCCGCACCCTTCACGGCGTCTTCGCTCACCTTCGCGCGTTCGGGCGCGGCAGGAACCGGCGCCGGACCCGAGCCCTCGTCCCACGCGGTATCGCCGGGAAGAATGAGCGTCGCGACCTGCCCGGGCGGCGTCATCGCGGCGGCGATGGCGGCGGCGCCGTCGGCCGCGACGGTCTTTGCGGTCGGCGAGGTCTTGACCCAGCCGGAGAAGGGCTTCGCGGCCGTTTCGATGTCGGAGGTGAGCGGCGAATTGTAGTCGCGGTGATAGCTCGCGTGATCGCCCACGATGTTGACCAGCGGTGTCGAGGCCTTCATCGCGTTGTGGATATTGGCGAGGCCGTTGGCGAGGCCGGGGCCGAGATGCAGCAGGGTCGCGGCCGGTTTCTCGGCCATGCGCGCATAGCCGTCGGCCGCACCGGTCGCCACGCCCTCGAACAGCGCGAGCACGCAGCGCATGCCGTCGACGCGGTCGAGCGCGGCGACGAAATGCATTTCCGAAGTGCCGGGGTTGGAGAAGCAGACATTCACGCCGCCGCCGACCAGCGTCCGCACCAGACTTTCCGCGCCGTTCATTTTGTTTCCTTTAGAGAATCCCAGTCCGGCCGCACGATTCCTGCGACACCAGCGAATGCGCCCTCGGTGAGCTCGGCATACAGCATGCGCGCGGGATCGACCGGACCGTCGAGCTTCACCTGGCCCTTCGGCACCAGCTTGAAACCGACGCGTGCGTAATAGGGCGCGTCGCCGATCAGCAGGATCAGCCGGTGGCCCTTGGCCTTGGCGTTCGCCATCGCGCGTTCCATCAGCGCCTTGCCGATGCCGCGGTCGCGGAACGGCGGCTCGATCGTGAGCGGCCCGAGCAGCAGCGCGGGCGTTTCGCCGATGCGCACCGGCGTGAGCCAAACCGAGCCGACCAGCAGCGTGCCGATCCGCGCGGTGAACGACAGGTCGAGCCGGTGCGCGACCTTCTCGCGGAGGCGGTAGGAAGTGCGCGCGTGACGGCCGGGGCCGAAGGTGCGCTCGTGCAGGCGCTCGATCGCGCCGGCGTCCTCGGGCTTCTCCGCCAGGATGGTGAGGGAAAGGTCGGCCATTGGTGCCCGCGCCGATTAGCATTTGGGCGCGGCGAGGTCCATCGTTTGCGCGTGCGCAAGCAGGCCCTTGCGGCCTCGCGGTCGCGGCGCGCCATGCATAGATGCTAGAAACAGGCGCGAGGAGAAAACATGGGACTACTGGTCGACGGCGTCTGGCAGGATCACGACCGCGACATCGCGGGCGCGGGCGGCACTTTCGCGCGCACCAAAAGCGCGTTCCGCCACTGGGTGACGCCGGACGGTGCGCCGGGCCCGAGCGGCGCAGGCGGCTTTGCGGCGGCCCGGGGGCGTTATCACCTTTACGTCGCCCTCTCCTGCCCCTGGGCGCACCGCACCTTGATCTTCCGCACGCTGAAAAAGCTCGAAGGCGTGGTCTCGCTCTCGATCGTCTCGCCGCAAATGCGCAGCGGCAGCTGGGACTTTGCCGAATTCCCGGGCGTGGTCGCGGACGGCGTCAACGGCAAGGCGACGATGCCGGATATCTACCTGCTGGCCGATCCGCGTTTCACCGGGCGGGTGACGGTGCCCGTGCTGTGGGACAAGGAACGCGCGACGATCGTCAACAATGAATCGTCGGAGATCATCCGCATGTTCAATTCGGCCTTCGACGCCTTCACGGAAGCGAAGACCGACTTCTACCCGGCGGCGCTGCGCGCCGCGATCGACGAGGTCAACGCGTTCGTCTACGCCAATCTGAACAACGGCGTGTACCGCGCGGGCTTTGCGAGCACGCAGGCGGCCTACGAGGCCGCGTTCCGCGACGTGTTCGGCGCGCTCGACGCGCTGGAAGCGCGCCTGTCGCGCCAGCGCTATCTCGTCGGAGCTAGGCTGACCGAAGCGGACTGGCGGCTGTTCGTCACGCTGGTGCGCTTCGATGCCGCCTATCACGGGCAGTTCAAGTGCAACCTGCGCCGGCTCAGCGACTATCCGAACCTGTCGAACTATCTGCGCGATCTTTATGCCGTGCCCGGCGTCGCCGCCACGGTCGATCTGCAGCACATCAAGCAGGGCTATTACCGCCGGCGGGCGGACCGCAATCCGAGCGGCGTCGTGCCGCTCGGTCCCGCACTGGATTTTTCATTGCCGCACGACCGCGCGAAGTTCGCGGTCTGACAGGAGCGCATCATGGCGCATGGAATGCTGATCGACGGCGTGTGGAAGACGCAATGGCACGACACCACGTCGACCGGCGGGCGCTTCCAGCGCACCCAGCCGAAATTCCGCAACTGGGTGACGCCCGACGGCAGCGCGGGGCCGAGCGGCAGCGGCGGCTTTGCGGCCGCGCGCGGGCGCTACCACCTCTACGTCTCGCTCGCCTGCCCGTGGGCGCACCGCACGGTCGTATTCCGCAAGCTGAAAGGCCTGGAAGACGTGATCTCGATGACCGAGGTCGAGCCGGTCATGGGCGAGCAGGGCTGGAAGTTCGGGCCAGACGCCGACGAGGACACGCTGAACGGCAAGGAGCACCTCAATCAGGTCTATCTGCTCGCAGACCCGCGCTACACCGGCCGCGTCTCGGTGCCGATGCTGTGGGACAAGGAGCGACGCACCATCGTCAGCAACGAGTCGCCGGAAATCATCCGCATGCTCAACTCGGCGTTCGATGCGTTCACCAACAACCGCACCGACTATTATCCGGTCGAATTGCGCGGCGAGCTCGATGCGCTGAACGCGCTGGTGTTCAACAACGTCAACAACGGCGTCTATCGCTGCGGCTTCGCCAGCACGCAGGAGGCCTACGAGGAGGCGTTCCTCGACCTGTTCGGCGCGCTCGACCAGATCGAGGAGCGGCTGTCACGCCAGCGCTATCTCGCCGGCGACCGGCTCACGGAAGCCGATTGGCGGCTGTTCACCACGCTGCTGCGCTTCGACGCGGTCTACTACAGCCACTTCAAGTGCAACCTGCGCCGCATCGCGGACTATCCGAACCTGTCGAACTATCTGCGCGAACTCTACCAGGTGCCGGGCGTCGCCGAGACGGTGAACATGGATCACATCAAGCGGCACTATTACATCAGCATGCGCAACATCAATCCGAGCGGCGTCGTGCCGCTCGGACCGGCGCTCGATTTCGAGGCGCCGCATGACCGGGGGAGATTCAGGTAGCTGTCACGAATCCCGTGCTGTTTGGCAAGGTTGCGCCAGCAAAAGGACCCGGCAGCGGACTATCGACGCAAGTTGCTGTAGCGACTTTCTGGCCTCCCAGGCGCGTTTTGCGCGCGACAGTATCGGGTCCGGCCCATAGAACCTTCGATCGACGAATGCGGCGGTACCAAAATGCCGTGCCGCGATGTTGCGGATTTCGCTGTCCGGTCGATACGCAAGTCCCGATGCGATGTAATTTTGATTTTGGTGCACGGTTTCGGCGGGCGTCAGTGACTGCTGAAATTGGTTTCTCACGCCCAGCCGGGCCCACATTTTGAGCCACCAGTCCGACTGAATTCTCCCGCCGAACGGCACGTAGATATGCGGCTCCAAGACCTGATTGCGGCTCGGATAGAGATGCAGCGACGCCCCGCCCGGCTTCAACACCCGCGCGCACTCCCGCAGCATGCCGTCGAGCGCATGGCAATGCTCGATCACCGTCAGCGAAATAATAAAATCAAAACTCGCCGTGTCGTATGGCAGGCGCATTTCGTCATCCGCAATGCGGGTATCGGCGGCATTGTCGCGTCTCTCGAGAAACGAGAACAGCCGCGCATCTGCACGACAGCGCGGCTTGGCGACGTCGAACATGTCGAACCCGTAGGCGTCGAAGCCGCGGTCACGAAGCTGATAGACGAATTCGCCGCTGCCGCAGCCGAAATCGAGGACGCGCATACCGCGCTCCAGAAGCCAGCAATTCCGGGCTAGGGCCTCGATATAGAAATCAATCGGATCGTAACCAGTCGCGTGCAAACGCCTCACCATGGCTCGAGAATCGCACGGTCCTAGAACCAGTGCAATCGCTTCCAGCCCAGGCTAGCGCCAGCGGATGCTGCAAATTCTATCCGGAAACTGACCGGCCGTCCGACAGCGGAGCTTGAGCCACCACCAGGCGCTGCCAGGTCGCGCTAAGAGCGCGCTACCAAAACTGATTGTCGCGCGCGAGCGACGGCGCGCGATACCGCGATCCATCGCAACAAGCGCTGCACGCCGAGCCCGAAGCCGGCCATGAAGGTCAGCGATGCGACGATGACATAGTCTTGCACGTTCGCGGTCATCCGCACCGGGGACGCCACGTTGATGATCCCGTGCAGGGCCGAATACCCGAAGAGAACAAGCGCCAGCAAGGCGCCGTAGGCGACCAGCGCGCGAACGCGCCGCCCTCCAAGCCATATCAGCAAGCCCCCCGCGGCGACGGCCGCAAGCCCGCCGGCCTTCGGCAGCACCGGGTAAACAGCCGCGAGCGGTGCAACCAGACGGTCGTAGAAAGCGCCCAGGTTTGCCGCCGCCGCGACAACGGCCGGATCGTTGTAAGGCAGCGCCGCACAGGAGCCGAGCGGGCCGCGAAAGACCGCCGCAGGTACGCCGGACGCGCGCGCCGGCGCAACCTCGCCGGCGGCGCAGGGCGGCGGATCCTGCCCAAAGGCGCGATAGAGCCAGCCGCGAAGACCCGCGCGGTCCGCCGGATGGCGCGTCTTGAATGCCTCCGCTTTCGGGACGTCGTCGTAGAAGGCGAACGTATAGCCTCCCGACCACAGCGCCGCGGCGCGTTCCGCCGCGTATTTCGCATACGGTATCGGATGCGCGAGCATCGCCTCGATCGCGAGATCACGATGGACCTCGTTTCTCGATTTGAAGTTTGATGTGCCGTCGCGCGCCTTGACGTATTCATCGATCACGCGGTGCGGGCTTTGATCTCCGAAGTCGCGCGCGAGGTCGGCGGTGGCCGTCCCGTAGATCAGCCAGTTCGGAAAGTAGATGCCGTGCCTGGCGTATTTCTCGACATAGCCCTCGAGCAGCGGTCGCAGGCGTGCCTTCAGCTCCGGATATTTCCCGCCATCGAGCACGGTCAGATGGCCGACGTGCGAGAACTGGTTGGTGCCCTCGTAGTGCGACAGGCCGAACGTGCCGTAGCGCACCTTGAACGCCGCCATGTTGCCGAGCAGCGGCACCACACTGGCGACCAGAAATACGGCGGCGGCGGCCGCCACCTTCGCGCGTGCATCGCGTGATACCCAGCAGAGCACGCCAAACGCCATCAAGGTGGCGACGACCAGAACGATCGCATCGGGCTTGACCATGACGTTGAGCGCCACGACGAGCCCGAGCAGCGCCGCAAGCCAGTAACGGGAAGGGTTCTGTGCGATCCAAAGCATGAGTGCCGCGTAGACGATATAAAGCGCACGGGCGTCGTGCTCGGATATGAGATGGTATTCGACCGCGATGTCCTTCGCGGTGAAGGCGGTGACGAAAAGAACGGCGAGCGACAGGAGGTTCTGGCGCAACACGCCGCGGATCGCGAGCGCCAGAAGGACGCTGCTTCCAACAGCCGTCAGGTTGTGCGTGACCAGAATCCCGGCAGGGTGCTGGAAGACCGCCAGCGACAGGAAATTGAGCATCGGCGTGCCCATCGTCCGGAATTCCGAGAACAGAAACGGCCAATCCAGAATCGCGGGCTGCAGATAGCTTTGGGAATCCTCGTTGGTGAACGGCACCTGGAGCGCGTAGGTCCAGAACGCCCGATGGCCGACGGCGGCGACAACGATCAGCGCGAAGAGCAGCCAATAAAGCCGATCCGGCACAATCGTCCGCGCCCTGGCAAGGGAAAGGATCACCGGCATGGCTCGTCTTCGCCATCAGTTGAAATAGAGAATGCCTGCGGGTGCGTCGAAAACACCTGAAATTCCAACGCGGCGCGGCCGATGGTCAGGACGGGTTGGCCGCGACCCGCAAGATGCGTTGGACGAAGCGGGACGCCGCCGAGCCGGTTGGGAGTGGCGCTGTCCGCTCGACGAATTCCACAGTGGCGCCGTCGTTCTTCAATTCGTGGGCGAGACGACGCTTGTAGTTGCTGTAGACGTCCGCGGGATCGCGCACCTGCTCGCCCTCAGGCACAGCGTCGCCATAGGTCGCAAACGTGATGTTGCGCGGCCGGGGCGCGCCCTGGAACTTGGGAAGTTGCATGCGAACGATACGATCGAAGACGTCACTGGGAGCGACCTTCATGATCAGTCGGCCCGGCGGCTCGAACAGGCTGTGCACGACCTCGATTCTCAACTCGCTGCCCTGCGCGTGTCGCCGCGGGAGCTTCACCACATAGGCGCGCTCGCCGGGTCGCAGCTCCGCGTAGGCCGCCGGCATATCGCTCGAATAGACGATGATCCCCGGGCGGCGCATCCGCGTGAGACTGTTATGGGGATCATTGACCTCGAAATGCATTTCAGCAGTGTCCGAGTGATCCTCTCGTGCCCGCTCGAAGATGCTCTTCAGCTCCGCGACCATACCGGTCGGATCGATCCGTTGCATCGCACGGCGCTGCTGCCTCTTTGCTTCCTCGACGATCGCTGCGGCGCGTCCGATCGCAACCTCCCAGCCCTCCGTCTGGATCGCGAAATCTTCGAAGATGTTGAGTTGTTCGTTCACCGGGTAGATGACGACAGGCGAGAGATTGATCCCGATGTCATGTTCGATGGCGTAGGTCAGGTTGTCGGGCAACTCGGTCAGGTTTGATTTGCAGATGATCATGCCGACCGAATAGACGCGCTGGGGCGCATCATACTGCCCCATCAGGCGATGCAGATTGTCGAGGATACGCTTGAAGTCCCCGCCCGCGCGAACGCGCGAAAAGGTTTCGGCATTGAAGCTGTCGACCGAGACCGACGCGTTGATCTGGGGAAACTTGAGGAGCTTCTCGGCTTCCGCGGCCGTGATCTGCTGGCCGTTGGAGGTAAAGCCGAAAACCAGATTCGGATTATGCTCGGTCTGGAATTCGTCGATGAACTTGCGGAATTTCTTGATCAGATACGGCTCGCCGCCGTGCCACACGAAGGATGTCAGATAGGGCACCAGATCCAGGATCGCGTTCGTGGTGTCCGGCCGATGCTGGATTTTCGCGTAGCGCACGATGTTCTGGCTGCATGCCGGACAATCGATATTGCAGTCGGCAGTCGAGATATATGAGATCATCGACGGCTTGGCCTGTTGCCGTTCCGCTCCGGCGACGAATTCCGCGTGTGCCAGGCGGCTGTTCTCGCTCGACGTCGCGCCGGCCACGAGGTTGATCAGCCGCACCTTGCGCTCGCCGGAGACGAGCTCGTAGCAGCGCCCGTTGGTCAGCGGGTCCGAGTTGTCGCTCGACGAGAAATAGACCCAGCCGTGCCAGATCGAGTAGCGTCCCGCGCCGAGCTGCCGAATGTCGTCATGCACCGCGTCGCGAATCGGCAACGGCACCCCGTCTTCCCGCAACTCCACACCTGCGGGATCGTCGCCCACCGCGGCCTGGAAGGACTCTTGAAACCGCGCCAGATGGCAGTAGCCGCTCTCCTGCTTGAAGTGGGCCGGTTGGGTGAATTTGGGAAAGTGGCCGCCAGCCCAGCGGTAGGACATGCAGCTGCCGCACGGATGATCGGTCAGATCGCCCTCGGCGAGCTTGGCGCGAAGCGCCCGGTAGCCCTCACCGTTCCAGATCTCCTCGATCGAAGAGGTGTTGGTGTTGCCGAGCGGCTTTCCGGTGTTGCCGTAGCCCGCCCAATAGCAGCACGGGACCACCTCGCCGGTGAGGTCGATGATCATTTGCTGCCACGGATAAGCGCAGCGATTTTCAGCGTCGGTGACTGCCAATGCGACCCCACTGCCCAACTGGAAACTGCCAAGGATACCAATCAATAGTTGGTCGGGCTCAATCAAGCAACCTCATCCGCAACATCTTCGCGTAGCCGAACGCAGTTTCGGCCGTGGAGCGATCCGACCTTGATCGAGCCCGAGCAGCGCCACATAATTGCCACCGAAGCTTCGAAGAGAGCGCTCGGGGCATGGCCGCCAACCCCGGTCCAGTTCGGCTTCACAACTCCGACCCCATGAGCACCGCGAATGACCTGGCGTGAGCAGTTTCGAGAGGACAATCGACTGCTCCTGCAATTGGTCGGGGGATGGCGTGCGCACGTCTATTTCTATGCCGCAGCGCTCACGTTTGCATTCCAAATAGCGGACCGGTGGCGCGAATGCGCAGGTTCCGCCTCGTGCGGCCTGTCGTTCATCAAAGGAACAATCTGGGCTCTGGTCTGGCCGTTCTACTGGATCAATCACGCAACGGCATTTGTTCTTTTTCACCCCGGTCGATGGTGACCGAGGCCGAACGAAAGGGGCCCGGCGCTCCGCAGCCCCGACTCGCTCCGCGCCCTACTCCGCGGTGATGCCGAGCTTCTTGATCTCGGCGCCCCAGTAGGCCACGTCCTTCTCGATCTGTGCCCGGAAGGTCTTCGCGTCCTGCGGCGCGTAGACGCCATTGGCCGAAATCTTCGCCCAAACCTCGGGCGCCTTCACCGCATCCATGACCGCGGCTTCGAGCTTCGCCACGACATCGGGCGGCGTCGCGGCCGGCACCAGCGCGCCGTACCAGTTCTCCATGTAGACGTCCTTGTAGCCGAGCTCCTGCGCGGTCGGCACATTGGGGAGCAGCGACGAGCGCTGCGTGCCGGCGACCGCGAGCGCACGGATCGTGCCCTGCTGCACCAGCGGATAGAGCACCGTGATGTCGCCGTTGAGGAAGTTGATGTGCCCGCCCATGATGTCATTGAGCGCGGGCGCAATGCCGCGATAGGGCACGTGGGTGATTTTCGTTCCGGCCGAGACGTTGAGCTGCTCGGCCGCGATATGCATCGTGGTGCCGGCGCCGGCCGAGCCATAGCTCATCTTGCTGTCGGTCTTAGCCTTGGCGATCAGTTCGGCCATCGTCTTGAACGGCGCGTCCGCCTTGACGATGAACAGTGTCGGCGCGGCGCCGATGCGGGCGACCGGCGCGAAGGTCTTGAGCTGGTCGTAGCCGGGTTGCGGCTTCAGCGCGTTGGTGATCACGAATGCGCCGACGCTGGCGAACAGGATGGTGCGCCCGTCCGGCGCCGAGCGCGCGACCTGTTCCACCGCGAGCAGGCCGCCGGCGCCGCCCCGGTTTTCCACCACGACATCCGACTGCAGCCGCGGGCCGATCTCGGCCGCGACGATGCGCGCCAGCGCGTCGACCGGGCCGCCGGCCGCGAACGGGACCACCATCTTGATGGGGTCGGCGGCGTGCGCCGGAATAACGAAGAGTGCGGCGGCAAGCGCACCGAACAGGCGTGTCATGATCCCTCCCGATCTTTTGTCGTCGTTGCGCCATGGTGCCATTGAAGCGGCGGCCGAGGAAAGGGCTCACCAGCGCTCCGACTTCGCGAGGCCCTTCAGCACCTCGTCGAGCCGCGCCCGCGTCGCGCGGGTCGTGTCGGGCGGCAGCGCGTCCGGTGCGAAGAAGCCGTGATCGACGATCTCGCGCGGATGGCGCGGTCCGCCGTCCTGCGCAAAGTCGCGCACCACGAATACCGCGACATGATCGCGCCGCGAGACGCGCACGTTGAAGAAGACGCCGTGCAATGCCGGCGTGCCATGCGCCGTGATCCCACCCTCCTCGAGCAGTTCGCGTCCAAGTGCCTCCAGCACGGTTTCCCCGGTTTCGACGCCGCCGCCGGGCAGATGCCAGCCCGCCACGTAGCTGTGCTTGACCAGAAAGACGCGGCCGGCCGGGTCGATCACCACCGCGCGGACCCCGAGCGTCAGCCCGCGCGCGAAGCGCCAGTAGAAGTGCATCAGGCGGCGCAGCGCGGGCTCCAGCGCGCGGCGAAATTGGTCAAAGTTCATCGTTTAAGCCATTGTTAATGCTATCGGCGTGCAAGAGCCGCATGGCTGCCCCGGGAACTTTGCCCTTCTCGTCTGGGCCGGCAAGGCATACTTGTGCATTGCACAATTCCTTTCTCCCGGTGACCGTCATGTTGACCTTCTTCGTCTACCTCGCCCGGCGCAAGCGCGCCTTCGCGTGGAGTCCCGCCGTCGACCTGAGCGACCCCTATGTGGCGGCCGCGCTCGTCCCGACGATCAACAGCTGAGCCTAGCGGCTGCGGGCGACCTCTCCCCGCCTCTGCCGCCAACTGGCGCGCCCACGGCCGAGGCCGCGGCGCGCCGGTTAGTTCTACTCTCATCGAATCCTGATTACAGAAGGGGCGATGTTCACGCTCGCCCATCTGTCCGACCCGCATATCGGCCCGATAGCGACGCCGCGGCTGCGCGATCTGTTGAACAAGCGCGGGCTCGGGTTGATCAACTGGTACCGCAAGCGGCACCGCCACCATCACGCCGATGTCCTCGGCGCGATCGTGCGCGACATGCAGGCGCAGTCACCGGAACACATCGCGGTGACCGGCGACCTGGTCAACATCTCGCTCGACACCGAATTCGCCGGCGCGGCACGCTGGCTGATGAGCGTCGGCACGCCCGAGCATGTGACGCTCGTTCCCGGCAATCACGACGCCTACATCCGCCGCGCCTCGGGATGGGCCGCGCAGCACTGGGGCGAGTACATGCGCGGGGATGACGGCGCGGGCTTTCCCTTCGTGCGCCGGCGCGGGCCGCTCGCGATCGTCGGGCTGACCACGTCGCTGCCGACCGGACCGTTCATGGCGACCGGCCATCTCGGCGGCGAACAGCTGGCGCGGCTCGCCGAAATACTGATCGCCCTGTCGCGTGACGCGCTGTTTCGCGTGGTGCTGATCCATCATCCGCCTATTCCGAACAAGCGCCACTACATGAAGCGGCTGATCGACGGGCCGGTGTTCCGCACAATGCTGGCCGAACACGGCGCCGACCTGGTGCTGCACGGGCACAATCACGAACAGCAGCTGATGTGGCTCGACGGGCCGCATGGGCGCATTCCGGCGGTCGGCGTGCCGTCGGCATCGGCGATCGTTTCCGATCATGACGAGCCGGCAGCGTACAATCTGTATGCGATCGACGGCAGTCCCGGTGCGTGGTCGTGCGAGATGATCTCGCGGGGCTTGAGCGCGGGCCGCGATGGCATCACCGAACTCAAGCGGCAGAGGCTGACATGAGTGCGTTGCCGCCGAGCGCGCAGAAGGTGCAGGACGCCGCCGCCGCGCTCGGTCTCGATATCGCGGTGCGCGAGATGGAGGCGCCGACCCGCACCGCGGAAGAAGCGGCGGCCGCGTGCGGCGTCACGGTCGGGCAGATCGTCAAGTCGCTGGTGTTTTCCGGCGCCGATAGCGGCAGGCCGTATCTGCTGCTGGTGTCGGGCAGCAATCGCGTCAACGAGAAGGGCGTCGCCGCGCATCTCGGCGAGCGGCTGAAACGTCCCGACGCCGACGCGGTGCGCGCGCTCACCGGCTACGCGATCGGCGGCATCCCGCCGTTCGGCCATGCGGCGCCGCTTGCCACCTACATGGACCGCGACCTGTTGCGCTACGACGTGATCTGGGCCGCGGCCGGAACGCCGAAAGCGGTGTTTCGCACCGAGCCGGCGAAGCTGCGTGATGCGACCGGCGCGGCCGTGATCGACGTGGCGTGAGCGGCAGAGTTCCGCCGTTGCGCCGGCAGCGTATCCTTGCCAGTCTCGGCATCCAACGCACAACCATGGGGGCGGCTCATGAACGCTTTGCGGCTTGCGACGGCGTGCCTGGCGTCGACGGCGATCGGCTTGTTCGCGGCAGGGATCGCAACGGCCGGCAGTAACGGTGATGTTGTCAGCACGCATTACGATGGCGTCACCAATGACCTGCTGACCGCGGGCCTCGGCAAAAGCGGGCTCGGCAGCACGACCGCCCCCGGCTTCGCCGATGCGCTCCATCCGACGGCGGAGGAGCTGCGCCGGCTCGCCATCTACAACAACTATCGCGCGCTCATCGACCCGACGCTGGGCGGCGGCTACGGCACGCTGTATGGCCCGAACGTCACGGCGGACGGGACCGTGACGGCGAGCGAGGGGCGCATCGCCGGGACCGAATATATTACCTACGAGAAGGCCGGCGGGCGCCGGAACGTCACCATGATGGTGCAGATCCCGGACACGTTCGACCCGGGCAATGCCTGCATCATTACGGCGCCGTCCTCCGGCTCGCGCGGCGTCTACGGCGCGATCGCGACCGCCGGCGAGTGGGGCCTCAAGCGTGGCTGCGCCGTCGCCTACACCGACAAGGGCACCGGCACCGGCGCGCACAACCTGCAGACCAATACCGTGAACCTGATGCGCGGCGAGCGCGCCGATGCGGCCACGGCCGGCGACGATTCGAACTTCACGGCTGCGCTCAATGCCGGCGAGCGCGCGGCCTTCAATGCGGCTACACCGAACCGCTTCGCCTTCAAGCACGCGCACTCGCAGGACAACCCGGAGAAAGACTGGGGCAACAACGTGCTGCGCTCGATCCGGTTTGCATTCGACATGCTCGAGCGCAAGTTCCAGGCACAAGGCCTGAAGTTCAACAAGAGCAACACGCTCGTGATCGCCTCGAGCGTCTCCAATGGCGGCGGCGCGTCGGTGCTCGCCGTCGAACAGGATGAGGACGGCCTGATCGACGGCCTTGCGGTTGGAGAGCCGAATGTCAATCCGACGTTCAACTCGAGCTTCTCGATCAAGCAGGGGGCCGGACCGGCGCTCTTCGCGCACAGCAAGCCGCTGATCGACTACATCACGCTGGTCAACGTCTTTCAGGGCTGCGCGAGCGCCGGATTCACCTTCGCCGACGCGCTCAATCTCGCGCCGAGCCCGGCGAGCTGCGCCGACCTCAAGGCAAAGGGTCTGCTCACTGCGGCGACGCTGCCCGCCCAGACGGCCGAGGCGCAGGCGATCATCAATGCCTACGGCATCCTGCCGGAGCAGAACGTGGTGCAACCCGGGTATTGGTTCGCCAACGTGGCGCAGTCGATATCGGTCACCTACGCCAACACCTATGGCCGCTTCAGCGTGCTCGACAACCTGTGCAGCTACAGCCTCGGCGCGACGGCCGCTGGTGTCGGAACGCCGATGCCCCTCGCTGGGCTGAACGAAGCGTCGATCTTCGGCACCAGCAACGGCATCCCGCCGACGAGCGGCGTTAACCTGATCAACAATGCAGCGCCGGGCGGCGCGAAGGAGAATCGCGTCTCGACGCCGACGCAAAACCTCGACGGCGCGCTCTGCCTGCGCTCGCTCGCGACCGGCAAGGATGCAGTCACCGGTTCGCCGTTGACCGGCAGGACGGCCGCGCAGGCGAGCCGTATCGCCGGCGGCGTCGAGGAGATCCGCGCCACCGGCGCGCTGCGCCGCGTTCCCGCGGTGTTCGTGACCGGGCGAAACGACGGCATCCTGCCGCCGAACTTCACCTCGCGTGCCTATTTCGGGCTCAACAACGTGGTCGACGGCTCGACCAGCTCGCTGCGCTACTACGAGGTGACCAACGCGCAGCATCTCGACAGCTTCAACCAGTTCCCGGGGTACGATTCGCGCTTCATTCCGCTGCATCGCTACTTCATTCAGGCGATGGACCTGATGTACGCGCACCTGCGGCAGGGCGCGCCGTTGCCGCCGAGCCAGGTGGTGCATACGGTTCCGCGCGGCGCCGGAGCGCCGCCGATCGGCGCGGCGAACGTACCGCCGATTGCCGCCTCGCCGGCCGCGAGCGCGCTGATCACCTTCAGCGGAGCCCAGGTTCTGATACCGGATTGAAAGGCGATCCTGCGGAGCGCGGGTCAGCGGCGCCTACAACAACCCGCGCTTCGCCAGATTGCGCATCAGGTCGCCGGCCCCGAACGTCCACTCCGGCGCCTGGTCGCTGGTAGTCACGACGTTGGTCAGCGCGCCGAGCTTGTCGGCCGCGATCGTCACCACGTCACCGGGGTGATGCGTGAAGCCCATGCCGGGCGCGTCGCGATCCTTCACCGGCGCGAACATGGTGCCGAGGAACAGCACCGCCCCGTCCGGGTATTGGTGATGCCGCCCGATCATCTGATCCACCAGCTCCTGCGGGTCGCGGCTGATCTTGCCGACATCGCTCGAGCCTTCCAGCACGAAGCCATCCGTGCCGGTGACGTTGAGCGAGACGCGCGTGCGGCGCACGTCGTCGAGCGAGAAGGTGCGGTCGAACAGGCGGATGAACGGGCCGATCGCGGTCGAGGCGTTGTTGTCTTTCGCCTTGGAGAGCAGCAGCGCCGAGCGGCCCTCGACGTCACGCAGGTTCACATCGTTGCCGAGCGTTGCACCGACGATCTTGCCTTTTGACGTGGCGACCA
>DATEKY010000974.1:0-6103 GCA_035277225.1 Xanthobacteraceae bacterium | reverse complement strand
TCGCCGCGCTGAACGGCCCGGAAGACTGCATCACCGAGATGCGCACGACCTACAAGAAGCGCCGCGATGCGCTGGTCGACTCGTTCGGCCGTGCCGGCTGGACGGTGCCGCCGCCCGCCGCCTCGATGTTCGCCTGGGTGCCGCTGCCCGAGCCGTTCCGCGAGATGGGCAGCCTCGAATTCTCCAAGCTGCTGGTCGAGAAGGCCGACGTCGCGGTGTCGCCGGGCGTCGCCTTCGGCGAGCACGGCGAAGGCTATGTGCGCATCGCGCTGGTCGAGAACGAGCAGCGCATTCGCCAGGCCGCGCGCAACATCCGCCGCTTCCTTGATACGGGACTCGAAAAGTTGCACAACGTCGTCCCGCTCGCGACGCGCCGCTGACGCGGGCGCTTCGCCGTCACCCTGAGGTGCGAGCGAAGCGAGCCTCGAAGGGGGCGGCGCTTGCGGCCATCCTTCGAGGGCCGCCCAGGGCGGCCGCCTCAGGATGACGAAGGGGGTTCATGGCCACGCCTTTGAAAGTGGGGCTTGCCGGTCTCGGCACGGTCGGCGCATCGGTCGTGCGGCTGATCGACCGGCAGCGCGCCGCGCTCACCTTGAGCTGCGGCCGGCCGGTCGAGATCGCCGCCGTCACGGCGCGCTCCAAGACGAAGAACCGCGGCGTCGATCTCAAGCGCTTCCGTTGGGTGAAGGATCCGATCACGCTCGCGCGCGATCCCGCCATCGACGTGTTCGTCGAGCTGATGGGCGGGGCCGACGATCCGGCCAAGCGCGCGGTCGAGACGGCGCTCGCGGCCGGCAAGTCGGTCGTCACCGCCAACAAGGCGCTGCTCGCCAAGCACGGCGTCGCGCTCGCGAAGCTTGCCGAGCGCCACCACGTCGCGCTGAACTTCGAGGCGGCGGTCGCGGGCGGCATCCCGATCGTCAAGACCCTGCGCGAGGGCCTGGTCGGCAACAAGCTCGCGCGCATCTACGGCATCCTCAACGGCACCTGCAACTACATCCTGACCCGCATGGAGCAGGAGGGATTGTCGTTCGCCGATTGCCTCGCCGACGCGCAGCGGCTCGGCTATGCCGAAGCTGACCCGACCTTCGACATCGAGGGCCATGACACCGCGCAGAAGCTCTCGATCCTGGCGAGCCTCGCCTTCGGCACCAAGGTCGATCAGGCTGCGATCTACGTGGAGGGCATCTCGTCGATCGCTCCGGAAGACCTGAGCTGGGCGGACGAGCTGGGATACCGCGTCAAGCTGCTCGGCGTCGCGGTCGACACCGGCAAGGGCATCGAGCAGCGCGTGCATCCGACCATGGTGCGCAAGGATTCCGCGATCGCGCAAGTGATGGGCGTGACCAATGCGGTGACGGTCGACGCCGACGCGGTCGCGGCGATCACGCTGGTCGGGCCCGGCGCCGGCGGCATGGCGACGGCCTCTGCGGTGGTCGCGGACATCGGCGACATCGCGCGCGGGGTAGGCACTCCGCCGTTCGGGCGCGCGACGGAGCGGCTCGTCACCAGCCGGAAGGCGCCGATGCAGCGCCACGAAGGCGGCTACTACATCCGCCTTTCCGCACGCGACAAGCCGGGCACCGCGGCGACCATCGCGCGGCGTCTCGCCCAGCAGGGCATATCGCTGGAATCGATCGTGCAGCGCCATTCCGGCGCGCGTCCACAGGGAGGCGACAGACCGGACAAGACGGCTGGCCCGGTTCCTGTCATCCTGATTACCTATGCGACGACCGAGGATGCGGTGCGGCGGGCCCTTGCGGCGGTGAAGCGCGATCGGGTGATATCGGGCGCGCCGCAGGTCATTCGTATCGAGAAGAATTGACGGCCGAGCATGATCCCGAAAAGGGGGCACCGGTTTTCGGAAAAGATCATGCTCCACTAATAACTCTAGTCGTCCGAGGGGGAAGTAGATGTCCACGATTACCGTCCAGGCGCACCAGATGCTCGAGCGCGTTCTCTCGCTCGAGATCGTGCGGGTGACCGAGCGTGCCGCCGTATCGGCGGCGCGCCTGCGCGGCCGGGGCAACGAGAAGGCGGCTGACCAGGCGGCGGTGGACGCGATGCGGCGCGAGCTCAACAAGCTGCCGATCCACGGCACCGTGGTGATCGGGGAGGGCGAGCGCGACGAGGCGCCGATGCTGTTCATCGGCGAGGAGGTCGGCCGCAAGACCGGCCCGAAGGTCGACATCGCGGTCGATCCGCTCGAAGGCACCACCCTGTGCGCCAAGAACATGCCGGGCGCGATCGCCACCATGGCGATGGCGGAGGGCGGCACGCTGCTGAACGCGCCGGACGTCTACATGGACAAGATCGCGGTCGGCCCGGGCTACTCCAAGGGGGTGGTCGATCTCGACGCGCCGGCCGAGCAGAACATCCGCAATCTCGCCAAGGCCAAGGGCGTGCAGCCGGCCGACATCACCGCGCTGATCATGGACCGGCCGCGCCATGCCGACCTGATCGCGGCGGTGCGCAAGACCGGCGCCTCGGTTGCGCTCATCACCGACGGCGACGTTGCGGGCGTGATCCATACGACCGACCCGGAGAACACCGGCATCGACATCTATCTCGGGATCGGCGGAGCGCCCGAAGGCGTGCTCGCCGCGTCGGCGCTGCGCTGCATCGGCGGCCAGATGCAGTGTCGGCTGGTGCTCGACACCGACGAGAAGCGCGCGCGTGCGCTCAAGATGGGCATCAAGGACCCGCGCAAGAAATACGAGATCGAGGACATGGTGAAGGGCGATTGCCTGTTCGCCGCGACCGGCGTCACCACCGGCTCCATGCTGAAGGGTGTGCGGTTCCGCAATGACGTGATCGAGACCGAGACGGTGGTGATGCGGTCGGTCACCGGCACCGTGCGCTGGATCCGTGCCGAACACCGGCAGCTCGAGAAATTCCACCTGGATTGAGCGTGGCGATCGTCGCGGCAAAATATCTCTTATTTGCAATAGTTTGCTGTGGTTTTATGATTCAGCCTGCGAACGCCCAGGATTGCCGCCGGTTTGGCCGCGATGCGCAAAAGGCGATCAAGACGCACGTCGCCGCGTTGCAGCGGCTGGAGCACGAGGCCTCGGACCGAACCAAGGGGCTGGACACCCGGCCGTTCGAGGTGATCCGCGGCGAGGCAAAGAACGCGGTCGCCGTCATCACCGAGCCCGGCGCAATCAAGAAGGAAGAAGAGCTTCAGAAGTGCCGCAACCAGACCTTTCCCATCCGCAAGACCTGCGCCGACGCAGCCGAGCAACTGCTCGCGATCCTCGAGAAGTACGTTGCGAATCCAGCGGCCGACTACAACAAGCCGGCCTACGCCGCCACGATGGGGGCTTGCGAAAAGTGGATGGACCTAAAGCCGCTGAAGTCCCTCGTTCGCGGAACGGAATAAGTCAGGCCGGGACGGCCTCGCGCAGCGGGACAACGGCGTCGGCCTCGCGCGCGAGCAGCCCTCCAAGATAACTCGCGATCGCCCCCATGCCGCTTCGTGCGGTCCCGGCGCGCCCGTCGTTCGCCTCCGCGTCGGGATTGTAATTCGTATTGGTATTGACGTCGTAGGTGAACGCGCGGCCGTGCTCGTCGACGATGAACTCGATGCCGGCGATGCCGATATCATTCGCGGCGAGAAACGCCTGCCATTTCGCCACCAGCGGGTGGCCGAAGTTCTGCGCGATGCGGAACTTGTCGCTCGGCGCGACCGCGGGGCATGCAGCGGCGAGCGAGGGTGAATCGATCTGACAGGCGTCGGCCGGGCAAAGCTCGAAACCCTGCGAGGTGTCGACCCGCACGGCGTAGAGCAATTTGCCGCCGACGAACTCGACGCGCGTGACGAACGGTTCGGGCGCCTTGATGTAACGCTGCACCAGCGTGATGCCGTCCACCGAGGGCTCGAAATCGCCGCTCGCGAGATGTTCGTCGAGCGCGGCCGACGACAGGAGGAGGCGGACGCCGAGGCCCTTGCCGGCGCGATTGTGCTTGAGGATGACGGGAAAGCCGAGGCTGCGCGCCGCCTCCGCGATGTTTTGCTTGCCGACGACCGCAAGCGTCTGCGGCGTCTCGATTCCGAATTTCGCGAGCGCTTCGTATTGCGCCACCTTGGACAATTCGAGCTGCAGAGCGCGTTCGCCGTTCACGACGTTCGCGCCGTGGCCCTTGAGCCAGGCGAGCACGGCGGCGGTCAGTTCGGGCGCGTAGCGATGATCGCGGGTGTGCGACGACGCACTCATGCGGTTGTAGAACACGCCGGGGGGCGGGCTGGCGCGCAGGTCGAGAATGCCCTGATCGAGATGCCACTCGGCGAATGGAATGCCGCGCGCGTCGAAGTTCTTGCGCAGCGGCACGACCCAATCGTCATTCTCGTGAATGACGTAGACCTTGGGGGACCGGTCCAGGGGATTGAGGCTCTGGCGCATGTGTCACCGCATCGCTGCTCGGATCGTTTGACGTATTGGCCTGCCGCGCGGCAGGCAACGCCGTGAAATCAAAAAGAAATCGGCTGCTCCGGGGGCGGTTTGGAGCAGGGCAAATTTTCCCCCGGCATGGGCGTTTTTGGACCAAAATCCCGGATGGATTCGATCGAGCCCAGGTCTGTCGACTCGGAAACGAGCGAGACGCACTACATTGGGGCCATGAACGGGGGCTCCCGGCTTTTCCTCGACGTACGGCAGTCGGTGTGCGGCCGCGTCTGGCGCGACCGCCTCGACGAGCGCGCGACCGCGCGTGCGCTCGCGATCACGCAGCGGCACGGCGTGTCGGAGTTGCTGGCGCGCGTGCTCGCCGGGCGCGAGGTCGAGGCCGATGCGGTCGAGGAATTCCTCGATCCGACGGTGCGGCGGCTGATGCCCGATCCGGACGTACTGACCGACATGACGAAGGCAGCGTCGCGCATCGCCGATGCGATCGAGCGCCACGAGAGAGTTGCGATCTTCGGCGACTACGACGTCGACGGCGCGACCTCGGCGGCCGTGCTGGCCAAGTTCCTGCGCCACGCCGGCAGCGATCCGCTGATCCACATTCCGGACCGCCTGTTCGAGGGCTACGGCCCGAACACCGAGGCCGTGCGCGCGCTGGCCGAAAAGGGCGCGCGGCTGCTGGTCACCGTCGATTGCGGCACCACCTCGATCGCGCCGCTCGTCGAGGCGAAGAAGCTCGGTCTCGACGTGGTGATCATCGACCATCACCAGGCCGACGAGGCGCTGCCGCCGGCCGATGCGCTGGTCAATCCGAACCGGCAGGACGACCTGTCGCGGCTCAATCACCTCGCCGCCGTCGGCCTCGTGTTCATGGCGGTCGTCGCGGTGAACCGCGAGCTGCGCAAGCGCAATTTCTGGCACGTGCTGCGGCCGGAGCCGGACCTGCTCGACTCGCTCGACCTCGTCGCGCTCGGCACCGTGGCGGACGTGGTGCCGCTGAAGGGGCTGAACCGCGCCTTCGTGTCGAAGGGGCTGATCGCGATGCGGCGGCGCGAGCACATCGGGCTGACCGCGCTGATGGATGCGGCGCGCCTGACCGGTCCGCCCGAGTGCTGGCATCTCGGCTTCCTCCTCGGGCCGCGCATCAATGCCGGCGGGCGCATCGGCCGCGCCGATCTGGGCGCGCGGCTGCTGCTGGAAGACGATGCCGCGCAGGCCGGCGCGATGGCGGCCGAGCTCGATCGGCTCAACCGCGAACGCCAGGTGATCGAGCAGCAGACGGTGGCCGAGGCCGAGGCCGAGGCTATGGCTGCGCTCGGCATCGAGGAGAAGGGCGCGGTCGTGGTGGTGGCCGGACAGGGTTGGCACCCCGGCGTGGTCGGGCTGGTCGCCGCGAGGCTGAAGGAGCGCTTCGGCCGGCCGGCCTTCGCGATCGCGCTCGAGCCGAGCGGGATCGGCACCGGCTCCGGCCGCTCGATCACCGGCGTCGATCTCGGCAGCGCGGTGCGCCACGCGGTGGCGTCAGGGCTGCTGATCAAGGGCGGCGGCCACGCGATGGCGGCCGGCGTGACGATCGCGCCGGACAAGCTGGCGCCGTTCCGCGCCTATCTCGAGGAGGCGCTGCAGGAGGACGTCGAGAAGGCGCGTCTCGAAGACGTGCTGCTGATCGACGGCGCCATCTCGGCGGGCGGCGCCAATGT
>DATEKY010000973.1:0-2170 GCA_035277225.1 Xanthobacteraceae bacterium | reverse complement strand
CGTGCCGGCATCGACCGCGGCGGCGTCCGGGTCGGCGAAGGACGAGAGCCGCGCCAGCGCGCCGCCCTCGAGCCGCGCCCTCCATTGCTCTTCGGTGAGATAGAGCCGGCCCGGCTCAAGCGGCTTGTAGATCGTGCCGGCGCGGTCGGCCTCGAGCGCCTGGCGGCGCGCCTCGTAGTAGTCGGCGATCTGCTCGAGGCGCTGGTGCGCGGCGTCCTCGGCGAGCGGCTCCATCACCACGGGCGTGCCGGGCAGATAGTCGAACAGCGTGTCGAGCCTGGCGTGGAACAGCGGCAGCCAGTGCTCCATGCCGGGATGGCGGCGGCCTTCCGAGATCGCCTCGTAGAGCGGATCGCTCGCCGAGGTGCCGAAGGTCTCGACGTAGCCCTGGCGGAAGCGGCGGATCGTTTCGCTGGTGAGCTGGAATTCGGCCATCGGGACGAGGTTGAGCGCGCGCAGGGTGTCCATCGAGCGCTGCGTCTCGGCATCGAACGAGCGGATCGACTCCAGCGTGTCGCCGAAGAAATCGAGCCTGACCGGATCGCCGGTACCGGGCGGGTAAAGATCGATGATGCCGCCGCGCACCGCGTAGTCGCCCGGCTCGCGCACCGTCGAGACGCGGTTATAGCCGTTGAGCTCGAGCCAGCGGGTGACGCCGTCCATCGCCAGCAGATTGCCGGGCGCGGCCGACAGCGATTGCGTCGCGATCACGTCCTTCGCCGGCACGCGCTGCAGCGCGGCGTTGACGGTGGTGAGGACGACGCCGGGCCGCTCGCGGCCCTTCAGGTGCGCGAGGCGCGACAGCGCGATCATGCGCTGCGCCACGGCGCCGGCATGCGGCGAGACGCGGTCGTACGGCAGGCAGTCCCACGCCGGGAACTCGCCGATCTCGATGTCGGGTGCGAAGAAGGCGAGCGCGCGCGAGAGCTGCGCGAGACGCTGCCCGTCGCGGCAGATCACGAGCAGGCTGGTCGCGGGCGGGTTCGGCCGCGCCGCGATCGCGCGCGCGAGGTCGGCAACGATCAGCCCTTCGGCACCGTCCGCGACGCCCGACAGGGTCAGCGCGCGGCCGGGGGTGAGAAGCTCGGCGGGAGAGCGGACGGGCGCCTTCGCCATCAGGCGGCCCCGCGGAAGTCGCGCATGCGCCGGAACAGCGCCGTGTCGTAGTCCGCCGGCGTGTCGGCCGCGCCCATCACCCAGGCGAGCAGGTCCGGCTCCGGCACGTCCATCAGCCGCTCGAACTCGTCGATCTCGGCCTCGCTGAGCGTGCCGATGTGCGCATCGGCGAAGCGCCCGGTGATCAGGTCCACCTCGCGCATGCCGCGGTGCCAGGCGCGGAACAGCAATCGCCGCCGCCGCTCGTCCAGCCCGTCGCTTGAAATCGTGGTTCCGCTCATTGATCCGCAACACGAAAAGCCCGGACGTGCCGGGCGAGGCTCATATAGGGCCGGATCGGTGCGGTGTCAGCAGTACAACCGACTTTGCCTCCGATTCGCGTCCATGGTATTGAATATCGTTGCGTAAGGGGGTTGGGGATGACCGCCGCACGGCTGTTCGCACCGCAGTTTCTGCTGGTGTACACGTTCCTGGCATCTGTCCTGGTTGTGCATTTCCGCGGTCGCGAGCGGCTCGGCTTCGGGCGCCAGCTCACCGACCATTCCACTTTAATGGCGCCCTATAACGCGCTGATGTACCTGTTCTCGGCGGTCCCGAACAAACCGATCCTGCCGGTTTCGACGGTCCCCGATCTCGCGAAGCTGCGCGACAACTGGACCACGATCCGCGACGAGGCCGCCGCGCTGTTCGACGAGGGCCGCATCAAGGCGTCGGACGGCTACAACGACTGGGGCTTCAACTCGTTCTTCCGCAGCGGCTGGAAGCGCTTTTACTTGAAGTGGTACGGCGACGCGCTGCCGTCGGCCGAGCGGATGTGCCCGCAGACGGTCGCGCTGCTGAAATCGATCCCCTGCGTCAAGGGCGCCATGTTCGCGACCCTCGCGCCGGGCGGGCGGCTGGTGCGCCATCGCGATCCTTACGCCGGTTCGCTGCGCTATCATCTCGGCCTGGTGACGCCGACGCATCCGGGCGAATGCCGCATCTTCGTCGACGGCAACGCCTATACGTGGCGCGACGGCGAGGACCTGCTGTTCGATGAAACCTTCCTGCACTA
>DATEKY010000972.1:0-3400 GCA_035277225.1 Xanthobacteraceae bacterium | reverse complement strand
CCGGGCATCTATGTGCCCAAGCAATAATCACTGACGCGTTCGAACTGATCAGCGGTGCAACGCGTTGACGGCGCGGTTGACCACGCGCGGCATCGCGCGTTAGGGAAATCGCGTTAGCAACCAACGCATTTCGAGTCGCATGCCCGCCCGCAAATCCCGCAAGACCAACGGCAAAGCCCCACACAAGCTCAACGGCTCCCACCCGTTCCGCGTCGGACGCTCGCGCACCGGGCTCGGCGTGTTCGCGACCGAGCCGATCAGGAAGGGCACCTTCATCGTCGACTACACCGGGCCGCTGCTCACCAACAAGGAGTGCGACGAGATCCCGGACAACCGCTATCTGTTCGAGGTGAACGCGCGCTGGACGATCGACGGCTCGCCGCGCTCGAACGTCGCGCGCTACATCAACCATTCCTGCCGGCCGAACGCCGACCCGATCATTCGCGACCGGCGCATCCGCATCAAGGCGATCAAGAACATCGAGGCCGGCGCCGAGATCAACTACGACTACGGCAAGGACCACTTCAACGCCTACATCAAGCCGCACGGCTGCCGCTGCGACAAATGCCGCGAGAAGCGCAGCAAGGAACGCGCCGAAGCGCGCGGCGCTAGCGCGCGGCGAGCGAAGCGTGCGGAGCGGAAGGCTCAGGCGGAAGGTTCGCGATCTCCGCGATGAGCTTCTTCAGGATCGCGTCGCCGAAGGTGTTGAAGTCCTTCGCGGCGATCACGAACGCGCCAGGCCCGCCGATCACGTTCTGCTCGTAGTAACGGTCGAGGTCCGGCTCAAGCGCGAGGATCGGCAGCCCGTTGATGCCGACACCGGCGCGCACCGCCTCGTCCCGCGCCTGGGTCACCAGCCGGCCGCGATTGTTCGAGCCGTCGCCCGAGATGTCGATCACCCGCCGCGTCGCGCGGAATGGGTTGTCGAACAGCAGCGCCATGCCGGTGTCGATCGCGCCGGATATCGAGGTCCCGCCGCCGAACAGCGCGCGCGGCGCCGCCGCGATCCTGTCGGCGAACGCACTGGCCGAGGCCGCGTCGGAGATCTTCGTCCAGGGCACGGCGATCACCTGCAGCGCCGGTCCGGTCCATTGCATCATCACGACCGCGATCGACTGCGTCGGCCCGGATGAGATCGCCGCCGCGACGCGCGGATGGCGGAACGCCGCGACGTAGCCCTGCTTCTGCAATTCGAAACGCACCTGGTCGACGCTGCCCGACGCATCGACCGCGAGCACCAGCGCGAGATCGACCGGCTCGCCGCTGCCGCGTTGCGCGGCCGCAGGACCGGCAACGATCAAGGGAAGAAGGAGAAGTAGCGCAAGCGCGCGGCGGGTGGTTTCGTGTCGGACAGTCCGCGGCGCGCCGGTACCCACGTCGCCGGATTGCTACGCCGCGACCCGGTGCATCGCGACGCCTGCGTAAGCGCCGTGGATCGCCTTCACCGAGCGGTCGATCGCGTTCCACAGGCTCGAGATTTCGGCGGCGCCGGGCGAGTCCGCGTCGTATTCCTTGGCGCCCTCGCCGTATTCGAGCGAGAGCGAGTAGATCGTGCGGTGCGTGATCTGTCCGGCCCACACCGGCACGTTCAGGCTGGCGAGCACCTCGCGCACCTGCGTGACGAAGGGCGACTCGGTGTTGTCGCGCCGCGGCGGCACCGCGTTGATCACCAGCGCGAACGGCTTCTTCGATTGGCGCGCGAAATCGATCGTCTCCTTGACCGCCGCGAGATCGAACACCGCGAGCCGCACCGGGATGACGACCAGCGTCGCGACGCTGATCGCATCGGTCACCGCTCCCGACATGTTCGGCGCGGTGTCGACGAACGCCCATTCGACGCCGTCGGCCTTCGCCTGCTCGACGATCTCCTTGATGCCGCCGCGCACCGCGTTGCGCAGCTGCGGCTCGGGCGTGCCGCGCAGCTTGTGCCAGAGCGAGATCGACCCCTGCGGATCGCAGTCGATCAACATGCAGCGCCGCGACGGACGATAGGCATGGGCTGCCAAATGCGCAGTCAGCGTGCTCTTGCCGGAGCCGCCCTTGCGCGAGGCAAAAACGATGACGTTCATGCGCGCCCCTGATTCGGAGGCTTCGAATCTAGCATGAGGCTTGATTCGGCCCTAAGGGAGATCGCGTCACATCGCTGTCGAAAGCTTGCCTTAGGTTATGAACCGCGCCGGAAATACCACAGTCGCCCGCTTGCTCTGCGACGAAGCGACGGCCAAGGGCCTCGCCGACCGGCTTTCCGAGCATCTGGACCTTGCCGAGAGCGCCGTCGCGGCGTTCGAAGGCATCGACGGGCGCTGGAACGTCGAGATCCATTTCGAGCACGCGCCGGACGAGGCGGCGATCCGGCGCCTGATCGGCGAAGCCGGCGGCCCGGCTGAGGTGACGTTCGAGACGATTGCCGCAAGGGATTGGGTTGCCGCGAGTTTGGCCGACCTGAAGCCGGTCACGGCCGGCCGCTTCACCGTGCACGGCGCGCACGACCGACCTCACGTAACGGCAAACCGGATCGGCATCGAGATCGAGGCGGCGCTCGCCTTCGGCACCGGCCACCACGGAACGACGCGCGGCTGCCTGCTGGCGCTGGACTGGATCGCGAAGCGCACCTCACCGCGGCGCGTGCTCGATGTCGGAACCGGCACAGGCGTCTTGGCGATCGCGGCCGCGAAAGCGTTGCGGGTGCCCGTGCTCGCCTCCGATATCGATCCCGAGGCGGTGCGCATCGCGCACGAGAACGCGCGCCTCAACGGGATCGCGCCGCTGGTGCAGTGCCTGCACGCCGCCGGACTTGCCGCGCCGGGCTTCCGCACGCGCGCGCCGTTCGACCTGGTGTTCGCCAATATCTTGCTGGCGCCGCTCAAGCGCCTCGCCGGACCGATGCGGCCGCTGCTCGCGCCCCGCGCCCGTGTCGTGCTGTCGGGGCTGCTCGCCGCGCAGGAACAGGCGGCGCTCGCCGCCTACCGGCCGCACGGGCTGACGCTCGTGCGGCGTATTCCGCTCGGCGAGTGGGTGACGCTGGTGCTCCGCGCATGATCCCGAAAAAGCCTGTCCCGCACTTGATGCGGGATGGGCACCGGTTTTCGGATCAGATCATGCGCAAAGGGATCAACGCGTAAAGGGGTACGCGCTGTCGTTCGAGGCGGTCGCCGTGTAGCCAGCCTTTTTCAGCACGTTCTCGGGAACGAGATGCCGGCGCATGGCGATCTCGCGCAACGCGGCGCGCATCCGCGCCTCGATGAAGGCGGCGTACATGCGCGCGAGCAAGCCCTTGCGCGGCGCCTTCCGGGTTGCGGGGATCGGCGTGGAAATTCGCAGTGTCGCGGTCGTCATCGTCGTCGCTCCTCATCTTCAAGGAACGCAGGAAGGACCCCTCTTGATAAGCGTCCTGTGTTCT
>DATEKY010000971.1:0-3048 GCA_035277225.1 Xanthobacteraceae bacterium | reverse complement strand
CAGCTCGGCCGCGATCCTGATCCAGGGGCTGATGGCGGTCGGCGCGAGCGTGTCGCAGGTCGCCTCCGCGCTGGTGATGATCGGCATCCTCATGGGCGCGGTCGCGGTCGCGCTGAGCTGGTGGTTGCGCATGCCGATCTCGATCGCGTGGAACACGCCGGGCATGGCGCTGCTCGCGACCACCGGCGCCGTCGCCGGTGGATTTCCCGCCGCGGTCGCGGCCTTCATCGCGGTCGGCGCGCTGATCGTGCTGACCGGACTGTGGACTCCGCTCGGCCGCCTGGTCGCCGCAATCCCCAAGTCGATCGCGAGCGCGATGCTCGCCGGCATCCTGCTCAAGCTCTGCCTCGCACCGTTTCTGGCAATCGGCAAGGTGCCGTGGCTGGCCGGCGCGGTGCTGCTCACCTGGCTTCTGTTCATGCGCATCGCGCGCGGCTACGCCGTGCCCGCCGCCGTGACGGTCGCGCTCGTCGCGATGGCATTCGACGCGCCGTTCGCCGGCATGGCGGCGGCCGACTTCATCCCGCATCTCGAGCTGGTGATGCCGGTGTTCACCTTTGAAGCGATGGTCAACATCACGCTGCCGCTGTTCATCGTGACGATGGCGGGACAGAACCTGCCGGGCCTCGCGGTGCTCGCGGCCTACGGCTATCGCCCTTCTGTCGCGCCGCTGCTGCTGTCCACCGGTGCCGCATCGGTCGCGGGCGCGCCGTTCGGCATGCCGACGATCAATCTCGCGGCGATCACCGCAGCGCTCTGCGCCGGTCCCGACGCACACCCCGATCCGGCGCGCCGCTACGTCGCGGCCATCTTCGGCGGCGTCGGATACGTGCTGTTGCTCGCAGCGCTCGCCGGCGTCGCGGCGGTGCTGGTCGCGCGCTCGCCGCCGGTGCTGATCGAGGCGGTCGCCGGCCTCGCGTTGATCGGGGCGTTCGGCAGCGCGATGTTGAATGCCGTTCGGGACGAGGACGGCCGCTTGCCCGGGCTCGTCACCTTTCTGGTGACCGCCTCTGGCCTGTCGCTGTTCGGCATCGGCTCGGCATTCTGGGGGCTTGTCATCGGTCTTGGCGTGCACCACGTGCTGCGCTTCGGAGTTCGCACATGACGGAGAAACCTTCGCTGCCGCAGGCCGTCATGGCCGGCCTCACCGGGCGCTGCCCGCGCTGCCGCGAGGGGCACCTGTTCTCGGGCTTCCTCACCGTCGGAAAGGGCTGCGAGCGTTGCGGCCTCGACTATTCGTTCGCGGACGCCGGCGACGGACCGGCGATCTTCGTCATTCTTATTTCCGGCTTCATCGTGGTCGGCGCCGCGCTGATCGTCGAGGTCGTGTATCAGCCGCCGTTCTGGCTGCATGCAGTGCTGTGGGGCCCGCTGATTCTGATCGTGACCCTGCTGCCGCTTCGCCTGCTCAAGGGTCTGCTGATCGTGCTGCAGCACCATCACAGCGCCGCCGAAGGCCGCTTCGAGCGCGAGCGCAAACCGTGAGGTCGCGGCTCAGCGGCGTCCTCTTCGCGCTGTTCATCCTTGCGGCAGTCGGCGTGCTGGTCGCGCTCGGGACGTGGCAGCTCGAGCGGTTGTCGTGGAAGGAAGGCTTGATCGCCGAGCTCGACGCGAAGCTCGCCGCCAAGCCGACCGACTTGCCGGCACGAGAGCGCTGGCAGCGCCTCGATGCGGCAACCGACGAATTCCGCCGCGTCACATTCCCGGCCGAATTTCTCCCCGGCGAGGAGGCGTTGGTCTATTCGTCCGGCTCCTCGCTGCGGCCGGATGCGACCGGCCCGGGCTATTGGGTGTTCGCGCCGGCGCGGCTGACCGGCGGCAGCATCGTGGTGGTCAATCGCGGCTTCGTCCCGGAGGGAAAGCAGAACCCCGACACCCGCAAGGACGGGCGTCCGTCCGGCACTGTCGAGGTTACAGGCGCCATGCGCTGGCCGGAACAGCGCGGGCAGTTCACCCCGGCCGACGAGCCGCAGAAAAACCTCTGGTTCGCGCGCGATCCGGCCGCGATGGCGAAGGCGAAGAACTGGGGCAATGTGGCGCCGTTCTACGTCGACCAGGAAACCCCGGTTCCCGGCGGCCTGCCGAAGGCCGGTCCCCTGAAGGCGAGCCTGCCGAACAACCACCTGCAGTACGCGGTAACATGGTATGGCTTGGCGGCCGTGATCCTGATCGCAAGCGGCTTTTTCTGGCGCTCGCGCCGCCGCGCCGCAGCGGCATAAATATTTGTTATAAAAGGACGATTCCGGGACTCACCGCGTCCTTGTGAAAGGCGGGGCACCCCTCTACTGTCAAAACGCCCCGCAACCCAGGTCACTTTCCGGTGCGCTACATCTCCACAAGAGGCGAAGCCCCTGCGCTCGGCTTCATCGACGTCACGCTCGTGGGCCTCGCACGCGACGGCGGCCTTTATGTGCCGGAATCCTGGCCGACATTTTCGGCGCAGCAGATCGCGGCGTTTGCCGGCCGCCCGTATGCCGAGGTCGCCTGCGAGGTCGCGCGCCCCTTCATCGGCGGAACGATCGCGAATGCAGACCTCGCACGCATGGCGCACGAGGCCTACGGCACGTTCCATCACCCGGCAGTCGCGCCGCTGACGCAGCTCGGCGCGAACACGTTCGTGCTCGAGCTGTTTCACGGGCCCACGCTCGCCTTCAAGGACCTCGCGATGCAGTTCCTCGCGCGGCTGATGGACCACGCACTGGTGCAGCGCGGCGAGCGGTCGACGATTGTCGTGGCAACCTCGGGCGACACCGGCGGCGCGGCGGTCGAGGCGTTCCGCGGCAGCGCGCGAGTCGACGTGATCGCGCTTTATCCGCATGGGCGCATCTCGGACGTGCAGCGGCGCATGATGACGACGCATGGCGACGCCAACGTGCATGCGCTCGCGATCGAAGGCACGTTCGACGATTGCCAGGCGATCGTGAAGGGCCTGTTCAATCATCACGGTTTCCGCGACCGTGTGCGGCTTTCGGGAGTGAACTCGATCAACTGGGCGCGCATCGTCGCGCAGGTGGTCTACTATTTCACCGCCGCGGTCGCGCTCGGCGC
>DATEKY010000970.1:0-6597 GCA_035277225.1 Xanthobacteraceae bacterium | reverse complement strand
CGCTGCTGCCGCCGGATCAGCTTTCCACGCTGGCGCGACAGATGGCGGACTCAGGCATCGCGGTGACAGTGCTGCCGGCGACCGACCTGTTCCTGATGGGTCGCGACCGCGAGCATGCGGTGGTGCGCGGCGTCGCGGATGCGAATGTCCTGTGCGAGCACGGCGTCAACTGCTCGCTCTCGTCCAACAACATCCTCAATCCGGCCACGCCCTACGGCGACTGCTCGCTGATCCGCATGGCCAACCTCTATGCCAACGTGCTGCAGGTCGATGCGCCGTCGCGCCTGCGCGACTGCTTCGACATGCTCACCACCCGCTCGGCGCGGCTGATGAACTTGCCCGATTATGGCTTTGCGGTCGGCAACCCGGCCGATGTCGTGATCATCGATGCGCGCTCGCCCGAGCAGGCCGTCGCCGAGATCGCGCGCCCGCTCGCGGCCTTCAAGAACGGCCGGCGGACGGTGGCGTGGGAGCGACCGCAACTGGTAAGGCCGAATTAGCCGCACTTGTCCGGACCGCGCCGATCGGAAACACTTGCACCATCATCCGATGCCGGGGGGCAGACCATGTCGATGATCGCAAAAATCCTGATTGCGCTGGTGGCGCTGGAGCACGTCTATTTTCTCGTGCTCGAGATGTTCTTGTGGACCGCGCCGCGCACGCGCGCCGCATTCGGCATGAGCGCCGAGCAGGCCGAACAGACAAAGGTGCTGGCCGGCAACCAGGGCCTCTACAACGGCTTCCTCGCCGCGGGGCTCGTCTGGTCGCTGATCGCGCCTTCCGGCTATGCGACGCAGCTCGCGCTGTTCTTCCTCGGCTGCGTCGTCGTCGCCGGCATCTATGGCGGGTTCACGGCGAACAAGCGCATCTGGCTGTTGCAGGCGCTGCCGGCCGCCATCGCGCTGCTGGCGGTCATATTTGCGTGAGGCGGCCCGGGAACGCCGCAATTCGAGCTGTTTGTGGAGGGATCGTCGGCAGGCGTAACGCGTTATCTTCCTGGCGACCACTTGAGGAACGCAACATGGAACGCATCATCGCAATTGCTGCCGCGGCGGCCATCGCCCTTGCGGCGACTCCGGCGCTGGCGAAATCGAAGAAGCATCACCGCTATCACCACGGGTATTACGCCCAGCCCTACGCGGCGGCACCGTATTATTATCCCGGCGCGCCGTTCGTGAGCCGCAATGTGTCGGACCCGTCGTTCGGCAACCGCGCAGGCATCAACTACGCGCGCGGGACCGGGCGCTGCGTGGTGGATCTCGGTTACGGCCGCTACGAGTATTGCGGCTGGTAGCACTCAATGCGTGGAGCGGGGCGCGGGCATATTGGCAGCCTGCGCGGCCCCACAACCGAGACACTCGAGCGTCCACACATGACGGCGCTTCAAGCGCTTGTGCGGCTCGATGCGCACGATGCGCGTCGGGCCGCCGCATTTTTCGCACTGCGGCCCGGCCAGCACTTTCCGTACAGCTGCAGCAGCATCTTTCATCGGCGCTTCATAGCGCGGCGATGAGATGCGTGGTGGTATCGCGGAACTGTTCCATGATTCATCGTGAACGCGCATCTGCGGCGCGCATCATGTGACTTAACGGAATGCTCGCGAGCCCTGGTGCGTCAAGGCCGCTTGGTGCGATTGCCGATCCACAGATAGAGGCGGGACGCGATGACGATGAACAGCGTCAACGCGACGACGCTCAACCCGGCGGTAAATACGATGAAGAGCCCGCTGGCGATCCATGATCTGGATGCGGTTCCGAAACCAACCAGCGCGCCGCCGGCAAGCGCGAACACAATCAACGGCAGACAGGCGACCAGGCCGAACAGAAAGATGCGCCACGCATAGCCTTTCGTGTCGGCCATGACGTTTCCCCAGGTCGCACCCGGCGCGTCGACGGCGACCGCCGGAAAGATGATGGTGAGGCGCAGCATGACGATGATGATCACGATCAGGACGATCGGCAATCCTGCGAGCATGATGAGATGGGGGAACGGCATCGCTTCGCGTGACGGCGCGAGCATGTCGACCAGCGAGATCGGCAGGTACACCACGACGCTCAGCGCCGCCCACCACCAGAAGAAAAGCTGGAAACGCGGGTTTGACGGCGCGAGGACATAGGAGGCCGTTCGCTCGCCGAGAATGACCAGCCGGTGCACCGCAATGTAGTACGGGACGGTGAGGAAGCCCTGCGCGAGATTGCTGAGGAAACGCAGCAGGAGATCTCGCGAAACCTGTCCGGATCCAGGCGGGAGCAGCAGGATCTCGGCGATCTGGAACGCGAGCGTGATCAGCAGCACGATGACGACGAGCGCGCGCAGTTCGCCGATGCAATGGAAGACGTCGCGGTAGGCCTGCGCGACGGCTTGCGAAATCGGGGGCATTACGGCGCCTTTTGCGCTGGCGTGAGCGCGGCCCACTCAACGCGGCCGCGACGCAGCCGCCTGTACTGCGAAAATTCAAGACGCATCACCACGCCCCCAACCATCACGGCTATCATACCGCAGCCCTACCACGGTGCTCCATCGGTGAGCCACAGCATCGGCGATCCTTGGTTCGGCACCATGGCCGACCTGCGCCGAGCCGTACGCGGGTCGGTGACCCATGCTCTACCGGCGCCCGCAGGCTGCTTGCCATTCGTCACGGCGTCACCATCTCAACGGCTGTGAAAACGCTCCTTCGTCTCACAGCCGTGGCCGGGCTTGCGCTGGCTCTCTCCTCCGCGTGGGCGCAGCTGGCTCCGCCGGTGCGCACCGATCAGGTGCGCGTGCGCTATCAGGAACCGCTCGACCCGAAGCACCAGGCCATTCGAGCCGAGATGCAGCAGCGCCGCATCCTCGAGACGCTCGCCGGACTGCTCGGGGCCTTCCGCCTTCCGCGCGAACTGACGCTGGAGATGCGCGGTTGCAACGGCCGGGAGACGGCGTGGTACGGCAACGACACCGCGGTGTTCTGCTACGAATATGCCGAGCTGATCCAGCGTCACGCCCCGAAGGTCGCGACGCCCGGCGGCGTGGCGCGCGCCGATGCGATCGTCGCCGCGGTCATCGACACGGTCCTGCACGAGGCCGGGCACGGCATCTTCGACCTGCTCGAGATTCCGGTGCTGGGGCGCGAGGAGGACGCGGCCGACTTTTTCTCCATCTACTGGATGTTGCAGTTTCCGCCCGACGATGCGCGCCGCCTGATCGAAGGCATCGCGTTCAACATGGGAAGCGAGGCGCGCCAGGATTTTTCGGAAACGCCGCGGCCGCAGAAACACGCCGGGCCGCACGGGAGCAACGCGCAGCGCCACTACGCGGTGCTGTGCCTGGCTTACGCGGCGAACGCCGCGATGTTCAACCACGCGCGGCCGGCCGGATTGCCCGAATGGCGCGCGCAAAACTGCTGGGACGATTGGGGGATGCTGCGGCGTGCGTTCACGAAGCTGATCATGCCGCATGTCGACGAGGCGAAGCTGCGCGAGGCGATCGCGCAGGCGCGCTTCGACTGGAGCCCGCTCAGCACGGCGACGGAGACCTTCGACAGGCCGCCGCTGGAGTGACGCGGCCCGCTGCGGCGGCGATCTGACGCGCGGTCCCGCCTCACCGCACCAGTTCGCGCATCGCCTTGTCCAGCCCCGCCAAGGTCAGCGGATACATCCGGTTGCCCATCATCTGGCGGATCATGCGGATCGAGTAGGTGTAGTCCCACTGTTCTTCCGGCACCGGGTTGAGCCACACGCAGGCCGGATAGGTGCGCGTGATCCGCTCGAGCCAGACGGCGCCGGCTTCCTCGTTGAAATGCTCGACCGAGCCGCCCGGCGCGGTGATCTCGTAAGGGCTCATCGAGGCGTCGCCGACGATCACCACCTTGTAGTCGTGCGGATACTTGTGCAGCACGTCGAAGGTCGGCGTAGTCTCCTGGAAGCGGCGGCGGTTCTCCTTCCACACTTTCTCGTACACGCAGTTGTGGAAGTAAAAATGCGCGAGGTGCTTGAACTCGGCGCGCGCCGCCGAGAACAGCTCCTCGACCAGCTTGATGTGCCAGTCCATCGAGCCGCCGATGTCGAACAGCGCCAGCACCTTGATCGAGTTGTGCCGCTCCGGGCGCATGTGGATGTCGAGATAGCCCTTGTGCGCGGTGCCCTTGATGGTGTTGTCGAGATCGAACTCGTCGGGCGCGCCGGTACGCGCGAATTTGCGCAGGCGGCGCAGCGCGATCTTGATGTTGCGCGTGCCGAGCTCGACCTGATCGTCGAGGTCCCTGAACTCGCGCTTGTCCCACACCTTCACGGCGCGGCGGTGCGTGCTCTCGCCGCCGATCCGGATGCCTTCGGGATTGTAGCCCGCGTTGCCGAACGGCGAGGTGCCGCCGGTGCCGATCCACTTCTTGCCGCCCTGATGGCGGCCTTTCTGCTCCTCGAGGCGCTTCTTCAGGGTCTCGAGCAACTTGTCGAGGCCGCCCATCGCCTCGATCATCTTCTTCTCTTCGTCGGTGAAGTACTTCTCGGCGAGTTTCTTCAGCCACTCGGCCGGGATCTCGGCGGTGAGGGATTCGCTCAGGAGATCCAGCCCCTTGAACACGTGGCCGAACACGCGGTCGAACTTGTCGAGGTTGCGCTCGTCCTTCACCAGTGCGGCGCGCGACAGATAGTAGAAGTCCTCCACGCGGCGGCCGGCGAGGTCCAGCTCCATCGCTTCCATCAGGGTCAGATATTCGCGCAGCGTGACCGGCACGCCGGCGGATTTCAGCTCGGTGAAGAATTGCACGAACATGACAAGATTTTAGCCGCTGGTAGCACAAAGAGAAAGCCGCGACGGATCGATCGCGGCGGGATCGCGTCAAACGCCGGACCGCGAAGGAGCGGCGCGAGCTGCCGACATCGGTCCACTATCTCCGCGAGAAGGGGCTGGAATGCCCGTCACGTTCGCGTTATGATTGTTTGCCATCCACGGCTGATCCCATTTTGAGGAACACAACCATGCCTATGGGTCCGATGCTGGCGTACACCATCAGAAGCTCTAATTCGCAGGCGAACCCCTATGTGCTCATCGACGTGGGGAAGAACGAGACTTTGATCAAGCCGGACACCCCGCAGCCGAACAGTCTTTGGTTCGTCTTCCTTGATGCGGCTAACCCGAGGGTGAAGGCGAAGGAGTGGGTGTGGCCGGGAGCGCAGCATGCGCAGGTTCCGCCCGGAGTCGAGACGTTCCTGAGCGATCCCAAGTTTATCTATGCCGTCGTCTCGCAGTCGCTGTGGACGCCGAACCTGCCGCAAGGCCCGCTCTATAGTCTGCTTGCGAAATACGGCGCCGGTCGTGCGTTGCAGCGAATGGAGCAGATCGGGGCGGCTGGAAACATCCTCGCCTGCGGCGGCTATGGCAATTCCAGCTACATCATGACATCGATGGGCGCTCCGCGTGACGGCAAGCTGCCGCCCCCTGCCAGCTACGAGGTCGCCGGACCCTCCGACGGCACCGGGCCGGCCATTCTGTTGATGTCGTTGATGGCACAACCAAACGGCAATCCGCCCTGGGGGCTGTGCGACAGCTACACCTGGACATCTCCAAAGACTGTGTAACTCGTCGGTCGCTGCAGCGGTGCGCGTCCCAAAGGGCAAGTTGGGGCGCGCAGTCCGTCCAAGGCTGCAAGGAATTGGCGCGGGAGTGAGCGTGCCCGTCGCAAGAGGTGCTGCATGAGCGAGGCCTGGAGCTTTCGCGACGGCACGCTCGATCAGGCGATCTTCAACGCGGTGGTGCTGTTCAACGAGTACGAACTGCCCGCGCGCTTCGCGCCCTCCGACATCGTGATCGATGTCGGGGCGCATATCGGATCATTCGCGGAGGCGGTCCTGTGGCGCGGGTGCCGGGACGTCACCTGCGTCGAGCCGGACCGCGCGAACTTCGAGATCGCGGCGGCGCATCTCAAACCGCATGCCGACAGCGGCCACGTGCGCCTTCTCCGCGCCGCTGCGTGGCGATCCGACCGGAATGCGGACGAACTGTTCATCGATGGCTATCAGGCGGTTCCAGACTCGTTTCCCGGCCTGGAAGGAATCGTCAATACGGGAAGCGTCTCGGTCATCTGGGGCGGCGGCGAACCCGTCCCCAAGCTGGCGTTCGACGAGATCGTGGACCTCGTCACGAACCAGGGCGAGAAGCGGGTCCGGTTACTCAAGCTGGACTGCGAGGGCGCCGAATGGCCGATCCTGCTGACCTCGCAGCGGCTGCACCTGATCGACGAAATCCGCGGCGAGTTTCACGAGATCGGCGGTCAATTTCTGGAGATCAAGGAGAATCGTCCGTCGGAGCAACCCGTCTTCTCGCTCGGAGATTGCCGCACATTCACGATCGATGCGCTGGTCAAGTGCCTTGAAGATGCGGGGTTCAGCGTCAACTATCGCAGGCACAAACGGCCGACAGGCGCGTCAGAAGGGCTCGGACTGTTTTTCGCGGCGCGCGAGCTCCGAAAGGGCGGATGAGATGAAGCCTGCAGCCCGATGAGCCGTTCGCCCATCAAACTCATCGCCATCGGCTTCAACATGCACGGCACCGGTTTGACCCGGGTAATGCATAGCATCATGCGGCGGCTCGCCGACCGCCATGAGATTCACTACCTGG
>DATEKY010000969.1:0-6812 GCA_035277225.1 Xanthobacteraceae bacterium | reverse complement strand
AAATGCCTGCGGGTCGAAACGGCGCTGGAAGGCGAGTTTCGCACCGGCTCCGACGAACGGAAGAACGACATTGCACCAGCCGCCGAATGACGTGCCGATGCATACGAGCACCGAGTCGTCGCTGCCGATATCGCGATACAGCGCGGCTCCGGCCGTAATCGACGCGAGCACCGAGGCATGCGTGTGCACTACACCCTTGGGGCGGCCGGTCGAGCCGGATGACAGCACGATTGCGACCGGATCGTCTGCGGCGGCGCCATCCAGATGCAGACCCGATGCGGCGGCGGACGAGGCCTCCTCCAGGAGGCGCGACAGGCTCACGGTGCCCGGTTGCGGCACATTCGCGGAGATGCGATGCGCGGTGTCAGTAAATTCCTCGTCGTAAGCGACATGATCGGCGCCGAGCCAGGCAATCGTCTCGGCGAGACGCTCCGGCGTTTCCAGAAGGTGCAGATTGGTCGCGACTGCACCGAGGCGCACGGCGGCAAACCACGTCACCGTATGGGCGGTGCTCGGCCGGCAGATGAAGGCAATGCGCGCTCCTGCTCGCACACCGCGCGCGCATAGGACAGCCGCGAGGCGGCGCGACATCCGCTCCGCAGATTGCCCGTCGAGCCGCAGGTCGTCATCGACCAGAAAATCCCGGTCGTGCCTGATCGCGCAGGCGGCTTCGAACGCTGCACCGAGAGTGACGGGCGCCGAGGACGTCTGCTGCGCCCATGCGCCGCTCATGAGCGGTTCCGCGAAGGTGGCGCGTAATTGCGGCTGATGATGTGCTTCATCACCTCGTTGGTGCCGGCATAGATGCGATGCACGCGGGCATCCGCCCAGGCGCGCGCCACCGGGAATTCCCACATGTAGCCGTAGCCGCCGTGAAGCTGCACGCAGCCGTCGAGCACCCGGTCGGCAAGCTCCGTGGTCCAGAGCTTCGCCTTCGCCGCCAGTTCGGGGGAGAGTTTCCCCGCCGCAAGACTCTCGATGCAGGCATCGACGAACGGCTGCCCGACATCGATCTCGGTTTCCATCTCGGCCAGCTTGAAACGGGTGTTCTGGAAATCGACGACCGGCTTGCCCCAGGCGCGGCGGTTGCGGACATGTTCGAGTGTTTGCGTGAACGCCGCACGCGCCATCGCCATCGAGCGCACGGCGACAACCATGCGCTCCTGCGCCAGCCCGTGCATCAGCTGCTTCCATCCGAGGTTCTCTTCGCAGCCGAGGAGCGCATCACCGGGTACGTGCATGTCGTCGAAGAACAGCTCGGCCGTGTCCTGCGCGTGGTTGCCGACCTTTTTCAGCTTGCGCCCGCGGCGGAAGCCTTTCGTCTGGGTGTCAATCAGGAACAGCGAGATGCCTTTGGCACCGAGCTCCGGCGCCGTCTTCGCGGCCAGCAGCACGAGGTCGGCGATGATACCGTTGGTGATGAAGATCTTGGAGCCGTTGATGCGATAGCCGTTGCCGTCGCGCACCGCGCTGGTGCGCAGGCCGCCGAGGTCGCTGCCCGAGTCCGGTTCGGTCAGGCCGATGGCGGCGATCGCCTCGCCGGCCGTCATCCGCGTCAGCCAATGGGTCTTCTGCTCCGGCGTGCCGAACGCGGTGAGGAACGGTGCGACGATATAGGCGTGCATATCCCAGGCGGGCGCAGCGAGCCCGAGGCGGCCAAGCTCCTCCAGCACGATCGCGTCGAAATGGAAATCACCGCCCGCGCCGCCGTATTCTTCCGCGATGCTGGTGCCGAGCAGGCCGACCGCGCCGGCGCGGCGCCAGATCTCCGCCGGCGTGAACCCTTGATCCTCCCAGTCCGCGTAGTGAGGGACGACTTCCTGTTCGAGGAAGCTCCGCACGGTGCGGCGGAACGCTTCGTGTTCTTCGGCGAAGACGCTGCGACCAAGTTCGGAAAGCATGGCACGACCGCTCGATGGAGCCGATATTTCATACTTGAAATATTCAGAACTCAAGCAAATTCCGCAGGCTCTCTCAGTCGAGCAATTGACAATGGAGCGTTGCGTGCGGCGCGATGTGTGGTTGCGCGTCGCCCATCAGTCGGCAAGGTCCGCTCCGGTAAACCTGTCGTGGATACGTTCATCGCAAACAGGAGCCGGCGTGCGGCTCCTTGAGCCGCTGCTCGGCGGTAAGGCGCCCCGCGAGTTTGCCGTGACAGGGATCGAGCAGACGAACTTGCTACGTTTGTCTCGGTTCTTAGTCAGTTGAGGCGAAGGGCTCTGCTCGATGCAATGCTATCCGCAAGGGCGCCAAGCGCAGACATGCTCCAAATGCGCGATTTCGAACCGAGTCTCTGCTGACAAGACACTGCCATTCGAGGAAACGGATTTGCGAGGCCGGAGACGCATTGCCAAACAGATGGGAAAGTCTCAGCTGCCATCTTCCAGAGACCAACCCAACGTCTGATAACCCGCCAACTCGGTTCATTTTCGTAGCCTTCGGGAAATCTCCGCTCTTGCCGGGCCGCGCGGACGCGGTCGCATGCGAACCAGTCGTAGCGTATTTCTCTGGTGACAGGGAAAAGAACAGGAATTGGGCGAATGCCAGAGCCGTCATCGATGATCGGAGGCCGGCGAGTTTCGTCGATGACGGAAATTCCTATGTCTCCGCATCGTCGCCAGCGTTCGCCCCGGTAGCGATCCGATCAAGGAGGTAAACAAGGGCAACTCGCTCGGCCTCATTAAGCGGCGAAAGTGTCTCGTCAGCAATTTTGTTCAGGATTGGTATCAAATCCAGTGCGAACTGCCGTCCCTTCTTCTCCAACCTCACCATGACCTTTCGCTTGTCCCTCGAATCGGGAACGAGCGAGACCCAGCCTTTTTCATTGAGCCGTTCCGCAACACCGCGTGTCGTCGCCGGGTCCATTGCAGCCGCACGCCCAAGCGTCGTGAGCGAGCAGGGGCTATGATCCACCAAAACAATCAGCGCAGCCGCTTGCACCGACGTCAGGCTCGGCACCGGTGCAAGCTTCTGGAAGATCGTAAGATTGCGCTGCGACGCCTTGCGCAGCAAAAAACCGACTTGCTTGTCTAGGTTGCCGACCCAGGCGGGCTCCGCCGTCGTCTTGAGCACAGGGCGTCTTGGCATTGCGCGTCCGAATCCCGATGGCAGACGATCAGCGTTGACGCATGAATCTGCCTGGGAATCAACACGCCTCGCCGGAACAACGTGCGGCCAAACGCACCATCCGTCTGCCGCGCTCGGATGTACGACGAAAGAAAAAGCAACGTACACTTAATATTTTTTCTTGCGCCGATTTGGTCGATGTGTATCCTCCAACGTTGTTGCCAGCATCTCATGCAGAGTTGAGTTGATGACGGCGAGCGCTCCACGCATTGCAATTGTCGGCGGCGGTTTGGGCGGAACGACAGCCGCCATCCTTCTGCAGCAGGCCGGTCTTGACGTTCAGGTCTATGAACAAGCGCCGCAGATCAATCGTATTGGCGCCGGCATCCACCTGCACGCAAACGTCATGAAGGTGATGCAGGCGATCGGCGTCGACAAGACGATGCTCGACATCGGTCTGTGCCCCGAGACCTGGCTCAACCGAACATGGGATAACGGCGAGGTCTTGTTTGCGCCGCCGGTTCAGCAGTGGGAAGCGCAATACGGCGCGCCTCACCTCATCATGCACCGCGGTGACATGCAGGCTGTTCTAACCTCGGCGCTGCGGTCGGAGTCTATGAAGTTCGGCAAGCGGCTTGTCGATCTCGATGAGCGCAACGGCGACATGCTGCTTCGCTTCGAGGACGGCACGAGCGCTGAAGCCGACGTCGTGATCGGTGCCGACGGTGTAAACTCGAAGATTCGCGAAATCCTGCTCGGGCCGGAAGCGCCCGTGTATACCGGGTTTGTCGCATATCGGGCGATCTACCCGGTCAGCCTCCTGGGAGACTTCCGTGTCGCCGCGGACACGACGAAATGGTGGTCGGACGATCGCCATTGGGCGCAAGAAGACCGACACTTCATCATCTACTACCTGACCCGTGCGCGCGACGAGATCTACTTCGTGACCGGGTCGCCGGATCCGAACTGGCAGGGCGGCGTATCGCCGGTGCCTGCGGAGATCGATGAGATTGTCGAATGCTACAAGGGCTTCCATCCTGAAGTGATGAACGTCATCAAGGCTTGCCCGAAGGCGAGCAAGTGGCCGCTGCTTGAACGCGAGCCGCTTCCGCTGTGGAGCCGCAACCGGATCGTGCTGCTCGGCGATGCCTGCCACCCCATGAAGCCGCACATGGGCCAGGGCGCCGGCATGGCGATCGAGGACGCCGCGGTCTTGGTGCGTTGTATCAAGGACAAGGGTGACGACATCGAAGGCGCCTTCAAGATGTATCGCGAAGGTCGTATCGCGCGGACCAGCAAGGTGCAGCGCGTCTCGCATGAGAATACCTGGATGAACTACCCGATGGATCCGAGCTGGGTATTTGCCTACGACGCCATGACGGTTCCGCTGGACAGCCCGACTGCGCACCTGGAAGGAGCGCAGCAGGTCGCTTGATTGACAGTAAACGCTGATCCTGGAGGCTCATATGAGTGCAAGTGCAGATATGGTTGCGCTGTTCCGGGCGGAGTTCGAGCTCTGCAAGGTCGGGCCGGGTCAGGTTCTCGCCGTACTGAGCGAAGGCGGGATGCGGGCGGATTACGCGAAGGCCTCGCTGGTCGCCGCGCAGGAACTCGGTGCCACCGCGTTTCACATCGATATCCCCGCGAAGCCGACGTTCAGCACCGATCAACTCTCCGGCAAGGTCGGCAAGACGGCGCTCGAAGGCAACCGGCCCGTGATCGAGGCGCTGAAGAAAGTAGATATCCTGATCGACCTGATGGGACTTCTCTTCTCCCACGAGCAGAATGAACTCACCGCTGCAGGGGTTCGTGTGCTGCTCGTCGTCGAGCCGATCAATGTGCTGAAGCAGATGTTTCCGAACAAGGACCTGCGCCGGCGCGTCGAGTTTGCCGGCAATCTGCTGTCCTCTTCGAAGGAGCTGCGCTTTACCTCGCCGCACGGGACGGACATTCGGTACGGCCTGTCACAATATCCGGTGCTGACCGAATACGGCTACGTGGACGAGCCGGGACGCTGGGATCACTGGCCGTCGGGCTTCCTGCTCACCCAGGGCAACGACGAGGCCGTCGACGGCACCGTCGTGCTCATGCCGGGCGACATCATCGCCGCGTTCCGTCGCTACGTTCAGTCACCGATCAAGCTTACAGTGAAGAAGGGCAAGGTCACCAACATCGAGGGCGAGGGTGTCGATGCGCCGCTGATGCGCAGCTACATCGAGAGCTTCCACGATGATAGGGCCTACGCCGTGTCGCATATCGGCTGGGGCCTCAACGAGCGCGCCAACTGGCATCACACTGCCGCCTCTCGTGAGAACGATTTCGAGATCGGCATGAACGGGCTCGCCTTCTACGGCAATGTGCTGTTCTCGCTTGGACCTAACACGGAGGTCGGCGGGACGAACGACACGGCCTGCCATCTCGACATGCCGATGCGAAACTGTAGCCTGTTTCTCGACGGCAAGACCGTCGTTGAGAACGGCAAAATCGCCATGGACGAGATGCGCGTTCCGGGCCGCTGAGCCGCCGCGCATATTGCTCGCGGCAAACGGTCGAGGTCGTGGGTGCCTGAGCCCTGGGAACTGAGTGCGAGGGAAATCGCCCGCAAGGTCTCGGGTGGTGAGCTCACGGCGGAAGCGGTCACGCGCAGCGTTCTCGATCGTATTGCCGAGCGCGAAGCCGCGATCCAGGCGTGGCAATATCTCGATCCTGAGCTGGCAATAGCGGAGGCGAGCGCGATTGATCGCGGGCCGTCGCGCGGCGTGCTGGCCGGCGTGCCGGTCGGCATCAAGGATGTGATCGACACCGCCGACATGCCGACGACTTACGGCTCGGCCGTGTACAAGGATTTCCGCCCGCGCGCCGATGCCTCATGCGTTGCGCTGATGCGCGCTGCGGGCGCCGTCGGCCTCGGCAAGACCGTAAGCACGGAATTCGCCATCCTGTCGCCGGGCAAGACGCGCAATCCACACAACGGCGCGCATACGCCGGGCGGTTCGTCGAGTGGATCGGCGGCAGCGGTCGGGGCGGGAACGATACCGCTCGCGTTCGGCACGCAGACCTCGGGTTCGACCATCCGTCCGGCGTCGTTCTGCGGCGCCGTGGGGTATAAGCCAACGTTTGGCATGATAGACCGCACCGGCGTGAAGACCCTTGCGAGCAACCTTGATACCGTCGGGCTGTTCGCGCGGAATGTTCCCGACATCGCGTTCTTCGCCTCCGTCCTCGCCGGCCGCGACGATCTGAGACTGGGACACGACCTTGCGAAGCCTCGCGTTGGGCTGTTCCGGACCGCACAATGGGCGCGCGCCGAGCCCGCGACCGCGGCAGCGGTGAGCGGCGCCGTCAAGGCGCTCGAAAAGCAGGGCGTCGCGGTGCGCGAACTAGCAGTGCCGGCGCCGTTCGACGCCATTCTCGACTATCACGACAAGATCATGGGCCGCGACATGGTCCTGGCGCTGGCGCACGAACGATTGCGCTGTCGCGACACGATCACCGCCAAGACGCGCGACTATCTCGATGTACACGCTGGCATCGGCGTGGCGGAATACGACAACGCGCGCGCGGGCGTGCAGACGTTGCACAAGGTCTTCGCCGCGCTGTTCGATGAGGTCGACGTTCTGCTCACTCCATCCGCGGTCGGCGAAGCGCCGGAAGGCCTCGACAGCACAGGCGATCCGACGTTCAACCGAGGCTGGACGCTCCTGCATGTGCCTTGTGTCACCGTACCGGCCGGGACCGGGCCCAAG
>DATEKY010000968.1:0-4679 GCA_035277225.1 Xanthobacteraceae bacterium | reverse complement strand
CCGACCGGCGTGTCGTAGAGCCGCAGAACCAGCAGATAGCGATCGATCCCACCGGTCGGCAGCCAGTTGCCGGCGCGCGCGCGCGAACCGACCACGATCTCGAAATTGCCGTCGGCCTGACGCGCGATCTCCTGCGACGTGAAGCCGTAGCGGTTCGCCGCATTGGGAATGAGACGCCCGTCGAGGTCGTAGAGCGTCACGGTCCAGAAGCGGGCAGGGGGCGTGATCCCCGACAGCGTCACCACGCAGCGCCCGTCGAGCTTGCGGCCGCCGTCGTCCGCGGTCGCATAGAACGCGACGCCGTCGCCCGAGCCGATCGGCAGTTCGCCGCTGCGCGCGATCGAGGCGCGCGCATAAGGGTCGATCTCCGCCGTTCCGGTCTTCGGCCACGCGGTCCAGGCGCCGATCGTGATCGCGCCGAACGCGGTGCCGCGCGTCAGCGCGAACTGCGTCAGGCCGAGGCCGAACAGCGCGGCGACCGCGAATGAAAAGAGAAAACCGATCAGCAGACGCATGGTTTCAGTTTGCCGATTCCGGCGTTAGTTGCCGCGCGCGCCGCTTTCGGCCGCCGCGACCGCATTCGGTGAACCGGCATCGGCCCCGCGCTGCGGCTCGGGGGCGGTCGCAAGCGCGCGCGTCGCGTTCTCCATCATGCGCTCGACCCGCAGCAGCACCTCGATCGAGCGCTTGGTCAGCATGGTCGGACGCTGCGGCGCCGGATTGCTCCCGCCCGCGGACGGCGCGGAGGCGACCTGCGGCACCGAGGGGGCCGGCCCGGTGACGCCCGCCAGCGGTTTGATCTCGATGCCCTGGTGCGCATAGGCCATGATCTTCTGCCACGTCATGCCGGGCAGCGAGCCGCCGGTCATCCGGTTGGTCGGCGCGTAGTCGTCGTTGCCGTACCAGACGCCCGCCACGTAATTGCCGGTGTAACCCACGAACCACGCGTCGCGATACGCATTGGTGGTGCCGGTCTTGCCGGCCGACTTGATGCCGTCGAGCATCGTGCGCTTGCCGGTGCCTTCCTCGACCACCTTGTTCATCATGAAGTTCATGTCCATCGCGATCTGCGGACGGATCACCTGCACCGGCTTCTTGCCGTCGCGATCGAAGCGCCACACGACCTCGCTGTTGCCGCTGCGCACTTCCAGCACGGCGTGCGGCGTCACCGCCTTGCCGAGATTGGGGAACGTCGCATAGGCGGCGGTGTGGTCGAGGATGGTCACCTCGGCGGCGCCGATCGGCAGCGAGGACGAATCCGGCAGCGGCGTGCGGATGCCCATGCGCTGCGCCATCTGGATGATCTTGGCGCGCCCGATCTTCGGATTGCCGTCGCCGAGCGAGACCGACAGGCGCACCGGAATGACATTGATCGAGCGGGTGAGCGCCTGCGTGATCGTCATCGAGCCGGAGAACGAGTGCGAATAGTTCTGTGGGCACCAGTTGCCGAGGCAGATCGGGGCATCGACTACGATCGAGGTCGGCTTGTAGCCGTTGTTCAGCGCGGTCGCGTAGACGTAAGGCTTGAACGAGGAGCCGGGCTGGCGCAACGCGTCGGTCGCGCGGTTGAACTGGCTCTGCCCGTAGTCGCGCCCGCCGACCATCGCGCGCACCGAGCCGTCGAGGTCGAGCACCACGACGCCGGCCTGCTTCACCTTGTAGTCGTTGCCGTACTGGCGCAGCATCGACTCGACGGTGTTGTCCGCCTCGCGCTGCAGGTTGACGTCGAGGCCGGTGCGCACGACGAAGACGCGCTCATGCAGCGACTTCGGGAAGGTCGCAACCAGCTTCTTCATCTCGTCGAAGGCGTAGTCGAGATAGTAGTTGGCGACCCGCTCGTCGCGCCGGTCGACCGCGACCGCCGGGTTGCGCCGCGCGCCGAACACCTGGCCCTCGGTCATGAAGCCGGCCTCGATCAGGTTGTCGAGCACGGTATTGGCGCGCGCGCGGGCGGCCGGCAGGTTGACGTGCGGGGCGTAGCGCGTCGGCGCCTTGAACAGGCCGGCGAGCATCGCGGCCTCGGCGAGGTTCACGTCGCGCGCCGACTTGTTGAAATAATACTGCGCCGCCGCGTCCACCCCGAAGGCGCCGCCGCCCATGTAGGCGCGGTCGAGATAGAGCTTCAGGATCTCGTTCTTCGTGAGCCGCGTCTCGAGCCAGATCGCGAGGAATGCTTCCTTCACCTTGCGCTCGATGGTGCGCTCGTTGTTCAGGAACAGGTTCTTGGCGAGCTGCTGCGTGATCGAGGAGCCGCCCTGTACCACGCCGCCGGCGCGGGCGTTCGCGGTCAGCGCGCGCAACAGGCCGGACGGATCGATGCCGTAGTGATCGTAAAAGCGGCGGTCTTCGGTCGCGAGCGCCGCCTTGATCAGGTGGTCGGGATAATCCTCCAGCGGGATGGCGTCGTTATGCCGGATGCCGCGCGAGCCGACCTCGTTACCGAATCGATCGAGGAAGGTGACGGCCAGTTCGGACTTCTTCAGCCAGTCGTCGTCGGAGGTCTCGCGGAACGCCGGGATCGCGAGCGCGAGCATGACCAGCATACCGCCCATGCCGAGGGTGGCGCCTTCCGACAGCGGCTCCACCAGCACCCAGCGCCGCCAGCCGGCGACATGGAACCGGTCCATGAAGGCGGAAAAGCGCTCATAATATTCGCGCAGCCAGCGCGCCGAATGGAAAACCCCGGAATCGAGGAACGAGTCGAAGCTCAACAGCCCGCGCTTGAGCTTCGACTTCAGGTCCTGACCAGACTGGTCGCGCAAGCGGCTTTCTCCACATTCGGCGGCGAAACGCGACGGTGCGGCGTCCGCAAGGCCGAAATGGGGCCGGCCCGCATCCGGGCCCAACCCTGTCGATTTGTTCAGCTTCTAGCGCGTCCCGCGCGTCGCGCCAATGGCGGAAACGCAACAGGGTGAAGGGAAAGCGGGAACAAAAAAAGCCTGCAAAGGTTCCATCAGGTCATTGATTCGCCTATTATTTAAATCACAGGTTCGGCCGCAACCGTTTCGCGACTAGTATGCCTTTAGGTGCCGCCCGCGGCGCCGGCTGGGTCGGGGGCTTTTCCCGAAATCCATGAGCGGCGCCATTGGCACCGTGTCGAAGTGCGTTGCGCGTATTTGCGTTGAACGCCACCGGTCACATTCAGCGAAGAGACGATGAACGCTTACGGCTTGCTTGAGACGACCACCGTCGACACCACCCTGATCATTCCCGTCGAACTTGCGGATGCAGCAGCCAGCGGCACCGTCACTCTGGTGAGTGCCGAGCTGCTGCCTCCCGTCAACGTCGCCAGCGCCAACGGCCAGTTCGATATCGTCATCCACTATTCCGGCGATCCGAAGTACCAGGCCGCGTTCACCTCGGCCGCGATCCGCTGGGCGCAGATCATCGTCGCCGACATTCCGGATTTCAACTCGCCGACCTATGGCTTCATCGATGACCTGCTGATCGATGCGAGCATCGTGTCGATCGACGGCGCCGGCGGGATTCTCGGGCAGGCCGGACCGGACGAGTTTCGCCCCGGCTCGCGCCTTCCATCGCATGGCGAGATGGAATTCGATTCCGCCGACGTCGCGTCGATGTTCGCGAACAACACGTGGACCAACGTCATCCTGCACGAGATGGGCCACATCCTCGGGATCGGCACGCTGTGGACCACGCTCGGCCTGAAGACCGGTCCGTCGGGCGACTACATCGGAGCGAACGCACTGCGCGAATACCGCACGCTGAGCGGCAACGCGGGCGCGACGTCGATTCCGATCGAGCATGACTTCGGCGCCGGCACCGCGAATGCGCATTGGGACGAGGACCGCTTCAACGCCGAACTGATGACCGGCTTCATCGAGTCGGCCGGCGTTCCGATGCCGATCAGCCGCATGACGGTCGGCTCGCTGCAGGACATGGGTTACACCGTCAACTACGCGGCCGCCGATCCCTATTCGTTACCCGGCGGCCCCACCGCTCCCACCACCCCCACAAGTCCCTCCGGCGCCACGATCATGGGCGACGCTGGCAACAACACGCTGAACGGCACGGCCGGCAACGACACGTTCAACGGGCTGGGCGGCAACGACACGATCAACGGCGGGGCAGGGGACGACACCGCGCTGTTCTCGGGCGGGCTGGGCAACAATTCCGTCGCCGATCTGGGCGTCCGCGTTCTGGTGTCCGGGGCCGACGGAAACGACACGCTGACCAGCGTCGAGCACCTGCGCTTCTCCGACGGTACCGTCCATCTCAACGACGGATCGGTCCTGTTCGACACGCTGTTCTACATGCACGAAAATCTCGACGTGTTTCATGCCGGCACGGACGCGCTCGCGCATTACAATGCGAGCGGCTGGCGCGAAGGGCGCGATCCCGATCCGTATTTCTCCACCATGCTCTACCGCGCCGCGAACGCGGACGTGCGCGCCTCGGGCGCCAATCCGCTGACGCATTATGCGCAGACCGGCTGGAAGGAAGGGCGCGACCCGGGGCCCAACTTCGACGTGAAGCTCTATCTCACGCACAATCCGGACGTCGCGGCGGGCGGCGGCGATCCGCTGGCGCACTTCCTGCAGTTCGGCAAGGCGGAAGGGCGCTCCGCCTATGACGCGATCGGCTCTTCGGTGTCCGGCTTCGACGCCGAATACTATCTGTTCCACAATCCGGACGTCGCGGCGGCCGGCGCCAATCCG
>DATEKY010000967.1:0-8699 GCA_035277225.1 Xanthobacteraceae bacterium | reverse complement strand
GACTATCAGCGCTCGACGCCACCGGCAGCCGCGGTGTTCTGTGTTCAGGACAGCAGTCGCGCGATCAGTCCGCAACGTGATGCTGGGGCCGTTCGCACTGGCCGGGTTGAACGCGCGGAGCGTTCTGCATGGCTCACCGCGAGCCCAAAGCCTTCGTCTCCTCGATGATGCGCCCGCTCAACGCTTTGGCCTCGGTCATGCCGTTGCAAGATCGATGGCACGCACCGCGATGACCTCGCGGCCGTGCAGATCTCCTTCCAACTGAAGCGCGATGTTAAGTTTCGCGGGCGCGCGCGGCCGAAAGGTTCCCGCAACATAGCTAAATATACTGCTCGCTATCGGCTGCGCAGTATGGGACCACCTCTCCACCATCGACAGCGATCATTGGGCGTCGGTGTCTGAGAGACGCTTCAGCGCTCCCGCCTGGATGACAGTCATCCGCGACCTGACGGCGGTCTTCGCACAAGCGAACATTCGAGCCCGACGGCACCTCCCGAAACGGGAGTCGATCATGTCCCACCTCGACGCCATGATCCGCAAGCTGCGGAAAGATACCCGGCTCGACGAAGACGACCTCGCCGCCATTCGCGCGATGCCGATTCACATCCGCGATCTGGCCGCGAACGCGACGATCGTGCGCGAAGGCGACCGGCCCGATCAGTGCTGTCTGATGGTCGAAGGCTTCGCCGTGCGCTCCAAGATGACCGACCAGGGCAAGCGGCAGATTCTCTCCATCCACATCCCGGGCGACATTCCCGATCTTCAAAGCCTGCACCTCCATGTGATGGATCACGACTTCCGCACCCTGTCCGAATGCACGGTCGGCTTCATCTCGCACGAGGCGCTGAGGCACGTGACACGCAAGCGGCCTGCGGTGGCCGAGGCGCTGTGGCGCGAGACGCTGATCGACGCCGCCATGTTCAGGGAGTGGATTGTCAACGTCGGCCGGCGCACCGCGCCGCAACGACTGGCGCATCTGCTGCTCGAGATTCGGGAGCGCCTGAAGGTGGTCGGCCTTTGCCCGGACCGTCACTACGAGCTCCCGATGACCCAGATCGACATCGCCGACGCGCTGGGCCTCACGCCGGTTCACGTGAACCGCGTGCTCAAGGAACTGAGAACCGCAGGCCTGCTGGAAATGAAGAGGTGGGAAGTGACGCTCGGCGATCCGGCAAGGCTGACCGCCTTCGGGGATTTTAATCCGATGTATTTACACGCCGCGCCCGAACTCTGAATTCGCGGAAGACGTTAGGAGGGAAGGCTCGGGAGAGCGGCGATGCGCTATTTCTTTGACGTCTACAACGGATCGACGACCGAGGACGAGGAGGGACTGGAGTGTTCCTCGGCCGAGCATGCCATTGTCGAGGCCGGCCGCGCAGCCGCCGGGATGAGCGTCGACATCGCCAAAGGCGGCAGGCTCTCGGTCGAGGTGCGGGATGCGGCCGGTCCGGTGGCGACCATCACCGTTTCAATCGAGATAGCGCGCAAACGTCCCGCCTAGAGTCGTCTCCTCCCGCGCGCTCACCGGAACCAACGCCGGGCTCTGGCGTTATGGCCCTTGGCACGGATGCGTCTGGCGTTACTCTCTCCGCAGGGGCAATACGTTAGCAGGCTGAATGGCGATTGAGGGCGATGCCGTGGCATCTGACCGGCCGCTGCGCGGCGAAATGGCCGCGCGGGTCGCCGCCTATGATTGGTCGGCAACGCCGCTCGGTCCCAGCGATAGCTGGTCGCCAAGCCTCAAGCTGATCGTCGCCACCATGCTCGCCTCGCAGTTTCCGATGGCGGTGCGCTGGGGGCCGGACTTCGTCCTGATCTACAACGACGGCTACATCCCGATCCTCGGCGAGAAGCACCCGCGCGCGCTCGGGCTGCCGTTCCGCGAAGCCTGGCCCGAGGTCGAGGACCAGCTCGGTCCGCTGCACGAGGGGCTGCTCGCCGGCACGCGGGAGGCGTTCTTCTCCGAGGACATGCCGCTGCGGCTGCGCCGTCATGGGCCCGAGCTCGAGCAGGTCTGGTTCACCGTCTGCTACAGCCCGATCCCCGACGAGACCGCGCCGACCGGCGTCGGCGGCGTGCTGCTCACCGCGGTCGAGACCACCGACCGCAAGCGCGTCGAGCGCGCCTTGCGCGAGCGCGAGGCCGAACTCGCGCGGGTGCAGGAGATCGGCCAGGTCGGCGGCGTCGAGGTGTTCCTCACCAATGGTTTCCGCAACCGGCGCTCACCCGAATACCTGACTATCCACGGATTACCGCCCGAAGCAGTCAGCGAGACGCACGAGGACTGGGTGCGCCGCATCCATCCCGAGGATCGCGAGCGGACCGAGCGGCAGTTCATCGACGCGGTGCACGGCAGCGTGCGCGACTATCGCGCCGAATACCGCATCATCCGTCCGAGCGACGGGCAGGTTCGCTGGATCCAGGTGAAGTCCGAAATCGAGCGCGATCCCGACGGCAAGCCGCTGCGCCTGGTCGGCGCGCATATCGACATCACCGAGCGCAAGCGCGTCGAGCAGGCGCTGCAGATCCTCAACGAGAATCTCGAGCAGGAGGTCGAGCGGCGCACCCGCGAGCGCGACAAACTCTGGAACGTGTCGGACGATCTGATCGGCGTCGCGAATTTCCAGGGTTACTGGATCAGCATCAATCCCGCCGCGACCGCGATCCTCGGCTGGAGCCAGAACGAATTGCTCACGATGCCGATCGCCTCGCTGTGGCATCCGGAGGATGCCCGCACCACGATGGAGCATCGCCAAAACCTGGTGCACGGCGGGCCGACCGAGCGCTTCCAGAACCGCTATCGCCACAAGGACGGCTCGTATCGCTGGCTGTCATGGTCCTCGACCGCCGAGGATGGCCTGATCTACGCGACCGGCCGCGACGTCACCGCCGAACGCGAGGCGGCGGAGGCGCTGCGCCGCACCGAGGAGCTGCTCCGCCAGTCGCAGAAGATGGAAGCGGTCGGCCAGCTTACCGGCGGAATCGCGCACGATTTCAACAATCTGCTGACCGGAATTATCGCGTCGCTTGACCTGATGCAAAAGCGCGTCACGCAGGGGCGCTATGGCGAGATCGAGCGCTACGCGACGCTCGCCAAGACCTCGGCGAACCGCGCAGCGTCGCTGACGCACCGTCTGCTCGCCTTCGCGCGGCGCCAGCCGCTCGACCCAAAGCCGGTCAACGTCGATCAGCTCGTCGCCTCGATGGAGGAGCTGCTGCGGCGCTCGATCGGCGAGCAGATCCGCCTCGAGATCGTGAAGGGTGGCGGCCTGTGGAGCACGTTCTGCGATCCGCATCAGCTCGAAAGCGCGCTGCTCAATCTCGCGATCAATGCGCGTGACGCGATACCGGACGGCGGCGTGCTGACGATCGAGACCGCGAACGCGCAGCTCGATGCGCGCTACGCGGCCGAGCTGCGCGACGTCGCGCCGGGCCAGTACGTCGCGCTCTCGGTGAGCGACACCGGCGTCGGCATGTCGCCGGCGGTGCAGGCGCGCGCCTTCGATCCCTTCTTCACCACCAAGCCGATCGGACAGGGCACCGGCCTCGGCCTCTCGATGGTCTATGGCTTTGCGCGTCAGTCCGAGGGACACGCGCACATCTATTCCGAGCAGGGGCAGGGCACGACGGTGAAAATCTATCTGCCGCGCCACGGCGCGGCGGCGGCGGAGACGCCCGGTGCGGCCGCGGACGCAGCACAGCCGAAGGCCCGCTCGGGCGAGACCGTGCTGGTGGTCGAGGACGAGACGTCGGTGCGCGAACTCGTGATCGACGTGCTGAACGATCTCGGCTACCGCGCGCTCGAAGCGGCCGACGGACCGGCAAGCCTGCAGCTGCTACGCTCTCCCGAGCGCATCGATTTGCTCATCACCGACGTCGGGCTGCCGGGCATGAACGGCCGGCAGGTCGCCGATGCGGCGCGCGAGCATCGCCCCGACCTTAAGGTCTTGTTCATCACCGGCTACGCCGAGAATGCCGCGATGGCGAACGGCTTCCTCGCGCCGGGCATGGAAATGGTCACGAAACCCTTCGCGATCGACGCGCTGGCGACGCGAATTCGCGACATGATCAACGCGTGAGCAAGACTCCGGAAAGGCCTGCCGGTCCTCCAGTAAGGTCATGCGGCGCAAGGCCATTATCCTTTACGCACCCTTAACACCCCCCGCGCTAGGTTTTGTTCCTCTCGCCGGCGGGGCTCGGCGTGTCTCGCGTCGCGTCGTGGTTTGGGGTCGTCAATGGATATCGCAACCGGCCTGGGGCTGGCCGCAGGCGGCGCCGTCATCGTCACGCTGATCCTGATGGGTGGCGATCTGCGGATGTTCTACGACATCCACGCGATCATCATCATCTTCGGCGGCTCTTTTTCGGCGACGCTGATCCGTTTTCCGCTCAACGCGATGATGCACGGCCTGCCGCTCGGCGCGAAATTCGCCTTCACGATGAGCAACACCACGCCGCGCGAACTGGTCGACGAGATCGCGGGGCTCGCCGACATCGCGCGCAAGTCGGGACCGGTCGGCCTCGAGAAGGTCACCCCCGAAGATCCGTTCCTTGCCAAGGGCGTGCGCTTCGTCGCCGACGGCTACGACGCCGACTTCATCCGCGACAATCTCGAGCGCGACCGCGACAACTTCCTCACGCATCTCGACGAAGGGCAGAAGATCTATCGCGCCATCGGCGACTGCGCGCCGGCCTTCGGCATGATCGGAACGCTGATCGGCATGGTGCAGATGTTCGCCAACATGACCGATCCGTCCAAGCTCGGCCCGCTGATGGCGGTCGCACTGCTCGCGACGCTGTACGGCGCGCTGGTCGCCAACCTGTTCTGCCTGCCGATCGCCGACAAGCTGCACGTCAAGCTCGTCACCGAGGAGATCAACCGCACGCTGATCATCGACGGCATCCTGATGATCCGCGACTCCAAGAGCCCGGCGCTGGTGCGCGAAATGCTGCTCGCCTATCTGCCCGAGAAGCATCGCGACCACGAGGCCGAGCTGGCGCCGGCTTGACGAAAGTCCTGAAGGCAAAGCGCCATGGCGAAGAAGCGCGGCGGCCACGGAGGAGGTCACGGCTGGTTCGTGACCTTCGCGGACCTCATGGCGCTGATGATGAGCTTCTTCGTGATGCTGGTCGCGTTCTCCACGCAGGACAAGCAGAAGATGCAGATCGTCGCGGGCTCGATGCGCGAGGCCTTCGGCGTCCAGCAGGTGCGCTACAACGGCATCGTCGAGCAGGACGGCTCGCCGACGCGGCCGGCGCTGAAGAACGTCGCGAAGATCGATCCGGAGGATGCGTCCAACACGCCCGGTCCGAACGACCTGCAGCGTCAGCCCGAGGGCGCGAAGCTGAAGGAGGACAGGGCGTTCGCGCTGGCGGCGGCCTCGCTGCGCCAGGCGATGCAGGACATGCCGGAAATCGCCGAGATGTCGAAGCACATCATGATCGAGGAGACGGCCGCCGGCCTCAACATCGAACTGGTCGATCAGGAAGGCCGCTCGATGTTCCCGGACGGCGCGAAGGACCCGTACGACCGCACGCGCCGCATGGTGCAGAAGCTCGCGGTGCCGCTGAAGGCGCTGCCGAACCGGTTGTCGATCGCCGGCCACACCGCCGCGAGCCGGATGCCGCCGCGGCGCGGCTACGGGCCGTGGGAACTTTCCGCCGACCGTGCCAACGCGGTGCGCCAGATCCTCGAGGACGAGGGCCTGCCGGCGTCGCACGTGTCCATGGTGGCCGGCAAAGCCGACAGCCAGCCGCTGTTCCCCGACGATCCGCACATCGCAGCGAACCGGCGCGTCACCATCACGCTGCTGCGCGAGGCGCCGCCGTTGCCGGTCGGCTTCAAGCCGTAACTTGATCCTGAGAAAGAACTTGACGCTGCGGCTGAATGCCGCCGCCACGTCCTGACCCATCGTCTGCGTCTCTGCCCCGTGTTTGCGTTGGGGAGAGGGGTGGTATAAGCGGCGCGATCTCACAGGACAGGCTGGCCTTCGCCGTGGCCCCATGAACGAAGCCCCCAGCGATACCCTGCATTCCGCCGTCGCGCGGCCGGATCATGTTCCGGCGAGCTACTGGGCGCTGACGCTGGGCAGCGTCGGCATCGTCTATGGCGACATCGGCACGAGCCCGCTCTACGCGTTCCGCGAAGCCGCGACAGCGGCTGCCGCGTCGGGGCCGATCACGCGCGAGATCGTGCTTGGCGTGCTCTCGATGATCCTGTGGGCGCTGATCCTGGTGGTGACGGTCAAGTACGTGCTGATCCTGCTGCGCGCCGACAACAACGGCGAGGGCGGCACGCTCGCCCTGATGGCGCTCGCCTTCCGGGCGATCGGCAAGCGCGCGCCGGTCGTGATGATGTTCGGGATCGTCGGCGCCGCGATGTTCCTCGGCGACAGCGTGATCACGCCGGCGATCTCGGTGCTCTCCGCGGTCGAAGGGTTGAAGCTGGTGTCGCCCGCCTCCGAGCACTTCGTCGTGCCGATCACGGTCGTCATTCTGGTGGCGCTGTTCGCGGTGCAGCGCCGCGGCACCGCCAATGTCGCGGCGTTCTTCGGACCGGTGATGGCGATCTGGTTCCTCTGCGTCGCGGCGGCTGGGCTGCTGCACATCAGCGACGATCCCGGCGTGTTCCTCGCGATCAATCCCTATTATGCGGTGACGTTCCTCGCCGGTCACGGCTTCATCGGCCTCGTCACGCTCGGCGCCGTGTTCCTCGCGGTCACCGGCGGCGAGGCGCTCTATGCCGACCTCGGCCACTTCGGCCGCAAGCCGATCCAGACCGCGTGGTTCGGTCTCGTCCTGCCTGCGCTGGTGATCAACTACTTCGGGCAGGGCGCATTGCTGCTGGCGCATCCCGAAGCCATCTCCAGCCCGTTCTACAAGCTGGTGCCGGAGATGCTGCTGCTGCCGATGGTGATCCTGGCGACCTGCGCCACCGTGATCGCGAGCCAGGCCGTCATCACCGGCGCCTATTCGCTGACCTATCAGGCGATCCAGCTGGGGCTGCTGCCGCGCCTCGCGATCCTGCACACCTCGGCGGCGCATTTCGGGCAGATCTACATTCCGCGCATCAACGGCCTGCTGCTGGTCGGCGTGCTGCTGCTCGTCTTCATGTTCCAGACCTCGAGCAAGCTCGCGCATGCCTACGGCATCGCGGTCACCACCACGATGGTGGTTGACGGCGTGATCGGCTTCATCGTGGTGTGGAAGCTGTGGAAGTGGAAATGGTGGAGCGCCGCGCTGCTGGTGTGTCCGCTGGTGTTCATCGACGCCACCTTCCTCACCGCCAACCTGCTCAAGCTGCTCGAAGGGGCGTGGCTGCCGGTGCTGTTCGGCTGCTTCATGGTGCTGCTGATCGTCACCTGGCAGCGCGGCAGCCGCATCCTGGTGCACAAGACGCGCCGCGTCGAAGTGCCGATCGATGCGCTGATCCGCAACCTGGAAAAGAAGCCGCCGCACATCGTCCCCGGCACCGCGGTGTTCCTCACCAGCGATCCGGATTTCGCGCCCGCCTCGCTGTTGCACAACTTCAAGCACAACAAGGTGCTGCACGAGCACAACATCATCCTCACCATCGTCACCACCGATACGCCGCGCACGGCGGAGGACGAGCGTGTCGAGATCCAGCCGATCTCCGATCGCTTCACCCGCGTCGCGATCCGCTTCGGCTTCATGGAGGATCCGAACGTGCCGAAGGCGCTCGCGGCCGCGCGCAAGCGCGGGCTGTCGTTCGACATCATGTCGACGTCGTTCTTCCTGTCGCGCCGCTCGCTGAAAGCCTCGGCGCAATCCGGCATGCCGGCCTGGCAGGACCGGCTGTTCATCGCGCTCGCGCGTTCGGCCAACGACGCGACCGACTTCTTCCAGATTCCGACCGGCCGGGTGGTGGAGGTTGGCACGCAGGTGGCGGTATAGCGGTGTTCCGCCGGCGTCCGGATCCCTTGTCAAGCGTCTGACATAGCTTATCTATTTCATTCCGCAGCGCAGCATCGAGCCCTGCGGCCGCCGCATGCCAGCCCGCGTGCCGCCGCCTTGGCCGCGGGCGTGACTGTGGCGTTGAGCAGGCGTACAAGCCCGGCCCCGCGCAGCCTCGCGCGGCATTGGAGCAGGCGAAAGCCTGACCTTAAAACACCATGTCTCATATCGCTGCGGCTCCCGACGGGAGCCATTTGCCGCTCACCGGCAACGGTGACGCGCGCCCGCATGCGGGCTTCCTCGCTCTCACCATCGGCAGCATCGGCGTCGTCTATGGCGACATCGGTACCAGCCCGCTTTATGCGTTCCGCGAAGCGATCGTCGCGGCGTCCGCCGGCGGCGAGGTCACGCGCGAAGCGGTCCTCGGCGTCCTGTCGCTGATCTTCTGGGCGCTGGTCGTCATCGTGACGCTGAAATACGTGCTGATCCTGCTGCGCGCCGACAACAACGGCGAGGGCGGCACGCTCACCTTGATGGCATTGGCGCAGCGCGCGCTCGGCAAGAGCGCGCCGGTGCTGGTGCTGCTCGGCACGATCAGCGGCGCGCTGTTCTACGGCGATGCCGTCATCACGCCGGCCTTGTCCGTGCTGTCGGCCGTGGAAGGCCTCAAGGTCGTGACGCCGGCGTTCGAATCCTACGTGGTGCCGCTGACCGTGGTGATCCTGCTGGCGCTGTTCGCCGTCCAGTCGCGCGGCACCGCGCAGGTCGCGGCCTTGTTCGGTCCG
>DATEKY010000966.1:0-4402 GCA_035277225.1 Xanthobacteraceae bacterium | reverse complement strand
TGCGATCCGGCGCGGGAGCGGGCGCGGCCTCCGGCGCTTTCGCTTCGCCTGGGCCGGGACGGCGCCTGACCTTCTCGACGACGACCGCCTTCGAGCGGCCATGACTGAAGCTCTGCCGCACCACGCCCGTCTCGGAACGCGGCTTCAGCGTCAGCGTCTTCGTCGGATGGACGCTGAGCGTCTTGTCACCGGGAGTTTTCGTGTCAGTCGCCATTACTTGACCGTACCTATCCGCTCTCGTGTTCTCTCTGCCGTGCGTCGCGCGGCCTGTGCTTCGCGTGTCGCCCGGATTTCAATGCTCAAGCCACACGCTTTCCCCGGCCGCGTCCGTCCGGAGCAACCGTCCGGTAGCGTTCGAGGCTTTGGTAGCGCGCGAGGAACCCGTTGCTTGCTGGGCCGGCAAGCAGGGCAGCATGTACCACATTTGACCGCCCCAATGCCAAATCCAATTGCGCGCTCGTGAAACCCGCGATTGTCGGGATTTCGCCCTCGATTCCGGCCATTTGGCGCTTGGCGACCGCCGCGGCGATCTTGCGCGCGCCGTCGGCGGACCCGTCGGACGCCTGAAGCACCGCCGCCACCGGATCGTCGGCCAGCGCGGCTTCGGTCTTCGCGAAACCGGTTCTGACCCGGCCGGCCTTGTGGGCAATCCCCAGCGCATCGAGCGCGGCACGCTCCAGCAGCCACTCGACCTCGCGGCCGAGATCGGGAGCGGCGCGCACCTCGCGCTTGAGGCCGCGTCCGAACGCCTTGCGCTTGACCGCCTCGTCGACCGCCGAACGGGTCGCCGTGACCCAGACGCCGCGGCCGGGCAGACGTCGCTTCAGATCGGCGACGACCGCGCCATCGGGCGCGGTCACGAAGCGGATCAGCTCGTCGACCGGCTTGACGGCGCGCGTGACGATGCAGGTGCGCTCCGCCGCACCGCGCGCATCGCGCGGCCCCGTATCGTCCATGTCGGCGTGCGCCAGCATCGGTTGCTATGCGGCTCCCGGCTCATTGCGCAGGCGCGGCCGCATCGGCCGGCTGTTCTTCGTCCGATACCGGCGGCGCAAGATCGGCTTCGGTGACCCAGCCGGCCTTGAGGCGGGCCTGCATGATGATCGCCTCGCATTCCTCGCGCGACAATTCGAACCCGTCGAGGAACCCGGCCTCGTGCTTCGCCTCGCCGTCCTTGCGTTCGGTCCAGCCCGCCAGATCGTCGGTCGCGCAGCCGGCGAGATCCTCGACCGTCTTCACGCCGTTCTCGCCGAGCTTGACCAGCATCGCGGTGGTGAGGCCGGGCACCTCCTTGAGCGCGTCCTCGACGCCGAGTTCGGTGCGCTTGGCGTCGAGCTCCGCCTCGATCTGGTTGAGATAGTCCTGCGCGCGGGTCTGTAGCTCGTGCGCCGTGTCCTCGTCGAAGCCCTCGATCGAGGCGAGTTCCTTCAGTTCCACGAAGGCGAGTTCCTCCACCGAGGTGAAGCCTTCCGACGCAAGCAACTGGCCGACCACCTCGTCGACGTTGAGTGCCTCCATGAAGCTCTTGGTGCGCTTCTCGAACTCAGCCTGGCGGCGCTCGGACTCTTCCTGCTCGGTCAGGATGTCGATGTCCCAGCTGGTGAGCTGCGAGGCGAGGCGGACGTTTTGGCCGCGCCGGCCGATCGCGAGCGACAATTGCTGATCCGGCACCACGACCTCGATGCGCTGGCGGTCCTCGTCGAGCACCACCTTGGCGACCTCGGCAGGCGCAAGCGCGTTCACCACGAAGGTTGCGGTGTCCATCGACCACGGGATGATGTCGATCTTCTCGCCCTGCAATTCGTTCACCACCGCCTGCACGCGCGAGCCGCGCATGCCGACGCAAGCGCCGACCGGGTCGACCGAGGAATCGCGCGAGATCACCGCGATCTTGGCGCGCGAACCGGGGTCGCGCGCGACCGCCTTCACCTCGACGATGCCGTCGTAGATCTCCGGCACTTCCTGCGCGAACAGCTTGGCCATGAACTGCGGATGCGTGCGGGAGAGGAAGATCTGCGGGCCGCGCGCCTCGCGGCGCACGTCGTAGATATAGGCGCGGATGCGGTCGCCGTTGCGCATGGTCTCGCGCGGCAGCATCTCGTCGCGCCGCACGATCGCCTCGCCGCGGCCGAGATCGACTACCACGTTGCCGTATTCGACGCGCTTCACGACGCCGTTGACGATGTCGCCGATGCGATCCTTGTACTCGTCGTACTGGCGGTCGCGCTCGGCCTCGCGCACCTTCTGCACGATCACCTGCTTGGCCGACTGCGCGGCGATGCGCCCGTATTCGAGCGGCGGCAGCGTGTCGGCGATGGTGTCGCCCACCTGTGCGGCGGGGTGATGCCTGCGGGCATCCTCGACGCTGATCTGGTTCGAGGGATTCTCCACCGCCTCGACCACGACCATGTGACGGGCGAGGCGCAGCTCGCCGGTCTTGGCGTCGATGTCGGCGTGGACCTCGGTCTCGCTGCCGTAACGCGAGCGCGCCGCCTTGGCGATCGCGTCCTCCATTGCGGTGATCACGATGCGGCGGTCGATCGACTTCTCGCGGGCGACCGCGTCGGCGATCTGCAGCAGTTCAAGCCGGTTGGCGCTGACGGCCATCGGTCATTCTCCTTCGTTTCCGTTCGCATGCGCGGTTTCCGGCATGCGATTGTCGTTATCGGCCATGCGCGCGTTGGCGCGCGTCTCGTGGGGATCACGCGCGTTCTCGCGCGCTTCGTTCGAATCGCGGGCTTCGGCCGCGGCCTTTCCGCGCCGCAGCGATTCCCGGATCAGGTCGTCGGTCAGCACGAGGCGGGCTTCCGCCATGTCGGCGATGGGGAGCAACACGTCGGCACCACCCTCAGCTTCGGGCGCGTCCTTGTCCCTGAGGCGCAGCCGCGCCGCGTCGCCGTCGACCCCGAACAGCGTGCCGCGGAAGCGCTTGCGCCCGTCCGACGCAACGGCCATCTCGATCTTCGCCTCGTGGCCGGCATGGCGTTCGAAGTCCGAGCGGCGCACCAGCGGGCGGTCGATCCCGGGCGACGAGATCTCCAGCCGGTACTCGCGCTCGATCGGATCCTCGGCGTCGAACACCGGCGAGAGCGCGCGCGAGGCCGCCTCGCAATCCTCGATCGCCATCGTGCCGTCCGCCTTCTCGGCCATGATCTGGACCGTCATTCCGGAGGTTCCGGAGACGCGCACCCGCACCAGCCGGTAGCCCAGACCCGACAGTACCGGCGTGGCGAGCGCGGCGACGCGCGCCGCCATCCCCTGCTCGATGATGAGCCTGGGCTCGTCGATGTCGTGCACGCCGCTTCGATCCTGCGCCACGGTGTCGACCATCAATCCTGTTTTGTCCTGTCGTAATCCTGCGAAACGCAGGTAACAAAAAAGAGCGGGTCCCGGGCGGAACCCACTCTCAACAGCCGATCGGATCATCCGATCGTTATGAGACATCCTTCCATGGAAGGACCCCTCCCATATAGCGGATCGGGGGCAAAATGCAACGGGGCGCAAGCACTTGATCGCGCGCCGACACGGGGATTTTCAGCCTTAACGCTCTGTTAAAGATGGCAAAAATTACCTTCGGGAAAGCTGCCGCGGGCGCCTTCGTTAATCGAATCGGGAGCTTGGACAGGTAGACCGCCCACAGGGCAAAGGGTGGCCGAGGGACGACCACCGAACGAAACGGAGGGGACCCCGTGGACCCAAGTCAAATCGCGAGCAGCCTGTCCGGCGCGGACGCGGACCGCACCTGCGGTCATATTGTTTCGGTCAACGGGTCGCAGGCGAGCGTCGGACTCCCCGCCAGCAGCATCGATCCTTCGCGCGACGCCTCGATCACGGTCGGCAAGTTCATGCGCATCCAGCGCGCGAAGTCGCTGCTGATCGGCATGATCACCGAGGTGACGCAGGACATCACCGCGGCCGCGCACGACAAGGGCATTCGCGCCGCCGCGCGCCTCGACATGATGGGCGAACTCAAGCAGCGCGATGACGGCGCGCATTATTTCCAGCGCGGCGTGACCGACTATCCGGCGATCGGCGACCCGGCCGCGCTGATCACGCGCGACGAGCTGCGGCTGCTCTACGACATCTCCGGCTCCGACACGATCGACATCGGCCACCTGCAGCAAGACCCCAGCATCGGCGCCTACATCAACGTCGACGATATGCTGAGCAAGCATTTCGCCGTGCTCGGCACCACCGGCGTCGGCAAGTCGAGCGGCGTCGCGCTGATCCTGCGCCAGATCCTCGATGCGCGGCCGAACCTGCGCCTGTTCCTGCTCGACGGCCACAACGAATACGCACGCTGCTTCGGCGACCGCGCGCTGGTGCTCAACCCGCGAAACCTCAAGCTGCCGTTCTGGCTGTTCAACTTCGAGGAGACGATCGACGTCTTCTTCTCCGGCCG
>DATEKY010000965.1:0-2077 GCA_035277225.1 Xanthobacteraceae bacterium | reverse complement strand
GCTTCCTTGGCCTGGCGCAGGAACAGCGTGATGTCCGGATTGTAGCCGGTGTGCAGGATGACGTCGGCCTGCGCGCGGCGCAGCTTGGTCACCAGCGCGGAGAGATCGGCCGCGGTCGCCGAATAGGCTTCCTTGTGCACGATCTGCATGCCGAGTTCTTTGCACTTCGACTCGTTGCCCATCGCGACGCCGACGCCGTAGGGCCCGTCCTCGTTTATGATCGCGACCTTGAGGTCCTTGACCTCCTTGCCGAGCTTGGTCTTGGCGTTCTCGGCGAGGAAGATGCAGGACGCCTCGCCGAACTGGTCGGAATGCACCTGCGGGCGGAACACGTATTGCAGCTTCTTGTCCTTCAGCACCGCGGAGGCGACGCAGGTGTTGATCCACATGAACTTCTTCGCGGCGTCGACCTTGGCGGCCATCGGCACGCAATGCGCGCTCGAATAGACGCCCATGATCAGGTCGACCTTCTGCTCGTTGAGCAGCCGCTCGGCCTCGTTGATCGCGACGTCGGTCTTCGACTGCGAGTCCGCGAACACGCCGACGATCTTGTTGCCCTCGACGCCGCCGCGTTCGTTGATCAGGTCGATCGCGATCTTGTTGCCGATGCCGGCGGCCTTCGACCCGCCGCCCGCGAACGGGCCGGTGTAGTCGTAGATCGCGCCGATCTTGATGTCGGCGGCGTGCGCGACGCATGCGAATGCGCCGGCCAATAGTCCAATGCTGATGGATGCGACTGCGCGCTTCATTCTGTGTCCTCCCGAGGGTCATTTTTGTTTTTTCAAGTGTGCGGAGCGCGCCCCGGCCTTGTCAATGGCGGGACGCTGCCGCAGCCTGCGGCAGTTTTGGGCAACGGCGGGAACCGATGAACACCGCAATCTTCGCGCCGGGCGGCTATCGCTTCATCCCGGCGGTCTTCCAGTATTCGGGCGGGGTCGCGGCGGAGCCCGGCTTCGAAATCGTGCGCGTGCGGTTTCACACACCCGTGCCGCTGGCCGAGGGCTTCACACGGATCGAGCAGATCATCCGCGCGGCCGGCCGCCCGCTCACGTCGTTCTGCGCCTGCGAACTGCGCTCGGGAGCGCCGTTCACCGAGGACGGCTTTCGCGCCTTCAACGAGATCTATGCCGGGACGCTGCAGACGTGGGGCATTTACGACGGGAGCACCAATCCGGTCGCGCGCAGCAATGTCTGCCCGGAGATCGATCCGCCGGCCGCGCCGTCGTTCCACGCGTTCTGCTACACGGTCGCGGTCACGGGGCGGTTGCCCACGTTCGTCGTCGCGGGCAGCGGCGAGGCGGTCGAGGGCAAGGGCAATTATCGCGACCACACCATCCGGGCGGGCGAGACCTCGCCCGACGCGATGCGTGAGAAAGCGATCTACGTGCTCGGCGAGATGGAGCGCCGGTTATCCGCGCTCGGCTTTGCGTGGCGCGACACGACTGCGACGCAGGTCTACACCGTGCACGACCTGCATCCGTTCCTCCCCGACGAAATCGCGCGGCGCGGCGCGGCGCGCGCCGGCCTCACCTGGCATTACGCGCGCCCGCCGGTCACCGGGCTCGAATACGAGATGGATTGCCGCGGGGTGGCGGAGGAGCGGGTGATCGCCTGAGGGACTATCGTGGGCAACGGATGGGACCGTTCCGCGGACGCCTGGATCGCCTCGACCGGGGACGCAGGCGATTGGGGGCGGCAGCACGTGCTCGATCCCGTCATGCTGGAGCGCGTCTCGGCAAGACGATTCGAGCGCGCGCTCGATGTCGGCTGTGGTGAGGGACGGTTCTGCCGCAAGCTCAGCGCCATGCAGGTGCCCGTCGTCGGGATCGACCCGACCGAAGCATTGCTCGCGCAGGCCCGGACGCGCGATCCTGGCGGCGAATACCATCTCGCGAGCGCCGAGGCCCTGCCCTTTGCGGACGCGAGCTTCGACCTTGTCGTCAGCTACCTGACGCTGATCGACATCGACGACTTCCGCGGCGGGCTGAAGGACATGGTGCGCGTTCTCAGACCGGGCGGAACCTTGCTGATCGCAAACCTCAACAGCTTCATCACCAGCCGCCCGAATGGATGGGTT
>DATEKY010000964.1:0-12097 GCA_035277225.1 Xanthobacteraceae bacterium | reverse complement strand
GGCGTCACCTTCATGGTGCTGCTGCTCGAGGCGACGCGGCGTACGACCGGCTGGATCGTTCCGGTCGTCGCCATGGCGTTCCTCGCCTACGCGTATTTCGGGCCGTATTTGCCGCAACCCTGGACCCATCGCGGCTTCGATATCGGGCAGATCGTCGGGCAGCTCTTCATCACGCTCGAAGGTATCTTCGGCGTGCCGGTCGACGTCTCGTCGAGCCTGATCATCCTGTTCTGCATCTATGGCGCGTTCCTGCAGCATTCCGGCGCCGGAAAGTTCTTCATCGATTTCTCGCTTGCCCTCATGGGCAACAAGGCAAACAGCGCCGGACGCACCGTCGTGCTCTCCTCGTTCCTGCTGGGCGGTCCGTCCGGCTCGGGCGTCGCCACCACGGTGACGATCGGCGCGGTCGCCTATCCGATGATGGCCAAGGCCGGCTTCGAGAAGAACGCTGCCGGCGGCCTGCTCGCCGCGGGCGGGCTCGGCGCGATCATCTCGCCGCCGGTGCTCGGCGCCGCAGCCTTCCTGATCGCCGAATTCCTCAAGATCAGCTACCTCGACGTGATCTGGATGGCGCTGATCCCGACCTGCCTCTACTACCTCGCGCTGCTGTTCATGGTGGAGCTCGACGCCAAGCGCTTCGGCGCCGCGATGGTGGCGGTCAAGCCCGAGCTGACACTGTGGGAGATGACGCGGCGCTACGGCTTTCACTTCGCGTCGCTGATCTCGATCATCGCCTTCATGCTGTGGGGCTTCTCGCCGGTGCTCGCGGTGTTCTGGTCCACGGTCCTGACGTTCGCGCTGAGCTTCCTCTCGCGCGAGACCGCACTCACCCCGAAGAAGCTGGTGCGCGCGCTCTCCGACGGCTCGACCAGCGCGCTCACCGCGGCGACGACGTGCGCGACCGCCGGCATCATCGTCGGGGTGGTGACGCTGACCGGGCTCGGGCTGAAGTTCTCCTCGATCGTGATCGACTACGCCGGCGGCAGCCTGCTGCTCACCACGCTCTACACCGCGCTGATCGTCTGGATCGTCGGCCTCGCCGTGCCGGTGACGGCGTCCTACATCATTTGCGCGGTGATCGCCGCGCCGGCGATGATCAAGCTCGGCGTGCCCGACATCGCGGCGCACATGTTCATCTTCTATTACTCGGTCCTGTCCGAGGTCTCGCCCCCGACAGCGCTCTCGCCCTTCGCGGCCGCCGCCATCACCGGCGGCGATCCCTACAAGACGACCTTGCAGGCGTGGAAATACACGCTGCCGGCATTTCTCGTGCCGTTCGTGTTTGTGCTCGACCCGCAGGGCGTCGGGCTGCTGCTGACCCTCCCGAAGAGCGGCTCGTGGGTCGACGTCGTGCTGATCACGCTGAAGGCCGCGTTCGGCCTCGCGGCGCTCGCCGCCGCCGCACAGGGCTGGGCGCTGCGCCGGACCACGATGACGGAGCGCAGCCTGCTCGTGCTCGCCGGCCTGTTCCTCGTGTTCCCGAGCCTGCTCGAGGCGCTGATCGAGCGGATCATCGGGCGCGACATCGACTATACCGCGACAATTGGCTTGGCCATCGCGGCGATTGTCCTGATAAAACAGCGCATGCAGCCGGCCGAACCCGAAGCGGCGGCGTGAGAAAATGGAGGGAGGAGTTTCGATGAATCGCAGAGAATTTCTCGGCGCGAGCGCGCTCGCCGGCACGGCATTGCTCGACGGCGCGGCGTTCGCGCAGCAGCAGACCACGATTGCGATCGCGACTGGTGGCACCGGCGGCGTCTACTATCCGCTCGGCGGCGGCATGGCTAACGTGCTGACCAAATACGTGCCGGGCTATGCGGCGACCGCGCGCGTCACCGGTGGGTCGGTCGACAACCTCAAGCTCATCGGCTCGCAACAGAGCGAAGTCGCGCTGACCATGGTCGACGCGGCGCTCGACGCGCTCAAGGGCGAGGACAAGTTCAAGGGCAATCCGGTCGAGGTGCGCACCCTGATGGTGCTCTATCCCAACCGCATGCATGTCGTGTCGGTCGAGGGCAAGGGCGTCGAGAAGATGTCCGACCTCAAGGGCAAGCGGGTCTCCACCGGCTCGCCGGGCAGCGCGACCGAAGTGATGGCATTCCGCGTGATCGAGGCGGCCGGCCTCGACAAGGACAAGGACATGCGCCGCGAGCGCCTCGGCGTCGCGGAGTCCACCAACGCCATCAAGGACGGCAAGATCGACGCCTATTTCTGGGTCGGCGGCTTGCCGACCGCGGCGGTGACCGACCTCGGCGCCAGCCCCGGCATGAAGATCAAGCTGATCGACCATGCCGACGTGGTCGACAAGATGAATGCCAAGCATGGCGGCATCTATTCGGCCGGAATCATCCCGGCGAAGACCTATCCGGGCCAGGACAAGGACAACGCCATCACGGTGGTGCAGAACATCCTGGTCGCGAACGCCAAGATGCCGGACAAGGTCGCCTACGACATCGTCAAGACCTTCATCGAAAAGCGCGACGAGCTGGTCGCGGTGCACGGCGAGGCCAAGGCCATCGCGCTGGAAAACCAGATCCAGAAGAACTCGCCGATCCCGTGGCACCCGGGCGCCGTGAAGTATCTCGGCGAGAAGGGCGTGAAGATGTGATGCCGGCCTGATCCGGCCTTGCGCCCGGCGCGCGGATGCTCGCCGGGCGTTGTCTTTCGGCAGACGATCGGATGACGCTCAATCATCTCTTCCTCGGCTTCATGGCGCTCATCGGTGTCGCCGTCGGCATGGTGCTCGTCGCCAGCCCGGAGCTCCGCAGTTTCGTCTTGCCGCCTTACCTCTGGATTCTGCTCGCGATGCTGCTGTTCGAGCTCGCGGTCTTTCTGCGTACACGGCGCGCGCCTGCCGAGGCGATCGCGATGGAGATGCGCCTGATCGCTCTGGTGCTGGCCGTGGTCCTGATGGAGGTCCCGCCGATCATCGCCGGCTCCCCCGGACGATTGTTCTGAGGTAGCTTCGCGGCGTGAGCCTTCCCGATCTTTCCCTGCTCCAGAGCGGCGACAAGCGTGCGATCGCGCGCGCGCTCGCGGCGATCGAAACCAGCGCCGGCTCGGATGCGCTCGCACAATTGCTCGATGCCGCCTGCGCGTCGCCGCGGGCTTATGTCATCGGCCTGACCGGACCGCCCGGCGTCGGCAAGTCCACCCTCACCAACACGCTGGTCGCGCGTGCGCGTGCGCGCGGCGAGACCGTTGGCGTGATCGCGGTCGATCCGTCCTCGCGCCGAACCGGCGGCGCGCTGCTCGGCGATCGCGCCCGCATCGCGACCGATCCGGAAGACCGCGGCGTGTTCGTGCGCTCGATGGCGGCACGCGACCGGCTCGGCGGGCTGTCGGATCAGACCGTCGCCGCGATGGTGCTGATGCGCGCGATCTACGATTTGGTGCTGGTCGAGTCGGTCGGCATCGGTCAATCCGAAGCAGATATCTCGTTCGTCGCCGACACCATGCTGCTGTGCGTGCAGCCGGGCTCCGGCGACAGCCTGCAATTCATGAAGGCCGGCGTGACCGAACTGCCCGACGTCGTCGCGGTCACCAAGGCCGACATGGTGGACGCCGCGCGACGTACACGCGCCGATGTCGAGGGGGCGCTGACGCTCTATTCCGAGCAGCGCCGCGCCGTGGTCGTGCTCGTGGCGGCGTCCCGGGGAGAAGGTCTCGACGCGCTCGAGCAGGCGCTCGCCGACCACCGCGCATGGTTAGCGGAAGGTGAACGCCTCGCGTGCAAGCGCCGCGCGCAGGAAGATCTGTGGGTCGAGCAGGCGATCCGCGCACGCTTCGGCTCCGCCGGATTGCGAGTGATGCGTGCCACGATGAAACAGAGGGGCGGCCCGTTCGCGCGCGAGCACGCAATTTCAAGCGAACTGTTAACGCGACTCTCTCGCTGAAGAAAATTTTTCCGCGCGCCGCGCACGCGCGCGATTAACGCGATCTCAAGGTTAATGCCGCAGAAGGGTTAATCATCGGCGAGCGCCGATGGAGCAATCTTAATCAAGTCGGCGTCATCATCGATCTCCAAGGGTTTGAGTGCCGCGTAGCGTAGCGTGAGTTGCGTATGGTTCCGTCGCGTAACGGACCGAAGGGGGCGGACGTTGCCTCCTTCGGTCTCGCCACCCTGGTGTTCCTTCTGACGCCGACGCAAGCCGGCTATCAGGACCTCGCCGCGCTGCTGGCGCAGCAGCCCTCGGTCACGGCACGCTGGCGCGATCACCTGGTGGCCTCGCCGTTCGGCACGATCCACGCCGCGACCTTCTCGATGCCGCGCCCGATCGGCACTACGATTCCCGAAACGCCGCTGGTGCGGGTAGCAAGCCTCAGCACCGCCTCCGATGTGACCGGCTCGGTCGGCGACGGTTCCTTTGCGATCCGCCGCGCGCCGGAGGTGATGTTTCCCGAGATCAACCGTGCCGCCAAGGGCGACCGCCTCGTGCCGAGCCACCCGGCGCAGCCGGAGCCGGCTTCGGTTGAGCAGCCGAGCCCGGCGGAAACTCCCATGCCGTCGTTCTTCTCCGGCCGGCCGAAGGCCGCGGAGATCGACCACAGCGACAGCGAGCTTCCCGACGCGCAGAGCGTGGTGCTGGCGGAACTCGGCCGCGAGGCGAACCGGCGCAACGCGCCGGCCGCCGCGACCGACGAGATCGCAGCCGCGATGCACTTTGCGCCATTCCCCGAATATGACCTGTCGCTCTCGCTCGAGCTCGATCCCAAGATCGCCGAGGAGAGCGCCGACGTCGCCGACCTCGATCCGACCGAGTTCACGCCGAATGCGCCGCCGAGCCTCGAAGGCCTCAACGCCGAGATCAAGGACACGCGGCTCTATTTCGGAATCGACACGTTCGGCAGCGCGCTCGGCGGCATCAAGCCGTGGGCGACCGGCGAGGAGCCGCGCATCTCCGCCGACCCCGACATGAAGCAGGCCGTGGCGCCGGCGGTTGCAGCGCCGGGCGTCACCGTCGCCGGCAAGGGCGAGGTGACCGGTCCGGACCAGCGGCCGAAGAGCCCGGCCGAGCGGCTCGGCCTCGTCGGCCCGAAGCGGGCCAAGGCCGAGAAGTGCCTCGCCAACGAGGTGTACTTCGAGGCGCGCAGCGAGCCGGTGCGCGGGCAGATCGCGGTCGCGCAGGTGGTGATGAACCGCGCCTTCTCGGGCTTCTATCCGAACGACGTGTGCGGCGTCGTCTATCAGAACGCGCACCGCCATCTCGCCTGCCAGTTCACCTTCGCGTGCGACGGCATTCCCGACACCGTCACCGACGCGGAGTCATGGGAGCGCGCCAAGCGGATTTCGCGCGAGACGCTCGACGGCAAGCTGTGGCTGCCGGAGATCGCCAAGGCGACGCACTATCACGCCTCCTATGTGCATCCCTATTGGGTACGCGCGATGAAGAAGAACGCCAAGATCGGGCTGCATCACTTCTATCGCCCGCGCAAATGGGGCGACGGCTCTGACGCGCCGTCCTGGGGCAGCGCGACCTACACGGCGGACGCCGCGGCGAAGATGTAATTCAGGATGTAGGGTGGGCAAAGCGTGTCGCCGCGTCAGCGGCGACACGCGTGCCCACGCGTGTGCATTCACATCTCAATATCCAGCGCCACATCGAGATTGGGCGCCGAATGCGTGATGGCGCCGGACGAGAGATAATCGACGCCGGTCTCGGCGACGGCGGCTGCGGTCTCCAGCGTGATGCCGCCCGAGGCTTCCAGCACCAGTCGGCCCGCGACCATCTCCACCGCCTTGCGCATATCGTCGTGGCTCATGTTGTCGAGCAGCGCGACATCGGCGCCGCCGGCTGACAGTACCTCGCGCAACTGCTCGAGCCTGTCGACCTCGATCTCGATCTTGACCAGATGTCCGGCGACCGCCTTCGCGCGCTTCAACACGGCCGCGATGCCGCCCGCGACCGCGATGTGGTTGTCCTTGATCAGGATCGCGTCGTCGAGACCGAAGCGATGATTGAATCCGCCGCCGCAGCGCACCGCGTATTTTTCCAGCGCGCGCAGCCCTGGTGTGGTCTTGCGCGTGCAGCAGACCCGAGCGTTCGTATGTTTGATCAGCGCGACGAACGAGGCGGTGGTGGTTGCGACGCCGGACAGATGGCCGATGAAATTCAGCGCCACGCGCTCGGCCGACAGAACCGCGCGCGCATCGCCGTCGATCGTGAGCAGCGCGGTCTTGGCTGCCACTGCGTCGCCGTCGCGGTGATGCGCCGTGATCGATGCTTTCGGGTCGAGCTTGAGCAGCGCGGCCTCGACCAGCGGCAGGCCGGACATCGTGCCGGCCTTGCGCGCGACAACGATCGCGCGCGCACGCATGCCCTCCGGGACGGTCGCGATCGAGGTGACGTCGCCGGCACGGCCGAGATCCTCGGCGAGCGCGCGCGTCACCGCGGCGTCGATCTCGAGCGGCGACAGGAACGCGTCGGAGCAGAGCAGGGTGCTCATGCGACGGCCAGCTCGTCTGCCGTGACGCTTGCGATCCGCCGCGCCTCATCGAGCGTGATGAAGGTGCGCTGCGCCTGCTTTGCGCCCGCCTTCGGGAAGTCGGAGCGGAAATGTCCGCCGCGGCTTTCTTGGCGCCGCAGTGCGGCGGCCGTGACCATCAGGGCGGCGGTCGCCATGTTGCGGGTCTGCGGCAGATGCCTGGATTCGCGCTCAATGCGCGCGATCTCGTCGAGCGCACGCGTCAGCCCCGCCTTGTCGCGGATCACGCCGACACTGGCGGACATCAGCTGCCGCAGGGCGCGCTCGCGCCCGGGATCGCTGACGATCTCGTTCACATCGCCCGCCGTTGCGATCGACCGGCGCGATGGCGCAAGTCCCGCGATGTCGTCCGCGATGCGCGCCGCGTAGACCACCGCTTCGAGCAGCGAGTTCGAGGCGAGGCGATTGGCGCCGTGCGCGCCGGTCGAGGCGACTTCGCCCGCCGCCCAAAGGCCGTCGAGCGAGGTCCGGCCGCGCGCATCGGTCGCGACGCCGCCCATGTGGTAGTGCGCCGCCGGCGCGACCGGGATCGGCTCGCGCGCCGGATCGATACCGGCGCTGCGGCAGTATTCGGCGACGCCCGGGAAGCGCTGCGCGAAGGACGCGCCGATCGCCTTGCGCGCGTCGAGCAACGCGCCGCGTCTGGCCTGCAGCTCGGCGAATACGCCGCGCGCCACGATATCGCGCGGCGCAAGCTCGCCCTCGCGATGGATCGCCAGCATGAAGCGCTCGCCTGCGCGGTTGATCAGCCAGGCGCCTTCGCCGCGGATCGCCTCGGTCGCAAGCGGCGCCGGATCGCGGCCGATGTCGATCGCGGTCGGGTGGAACTGGACGAACTCGGGGTCTGCAATCACCGCACCGGCGCGTGCCGCAATGGCAAGTCCGTGGCCGCGCGCCTCGTTCGGATTGGTGGTCACCGCATAAAGATGTCCAAGCCCGCCGGAGGCGAGCACGACCGCGCGCGCCGGAATGGTGACAAGCTGCCCGCCGGTGTGGCGCGCCTTCAGGCCGGTGACTTTCCGCCCGTCGGTGATCAGATCCTCGGCCACATAGCCTTCGAGCACGCGGATGCTCGGCGTCTTGCGCACCGCCGCGACCAGCGCCGCCATGATGTGGCGCCCGGCCTGGTCGCCGCGCACGTGCACGATGCGGCGCGCCGAATGTGCGGCCTCCTGGCCGACCAGCAGGTGGCCTTCCAGATCCTTGTCGAACGGCACGCCATACTTCAGCAGATCGCGGATGCGCTCCGGCGCTTCGCGCGCCATCGCGTAGGCGACCGCCTCGTCGACCAGCCCGGCTCCGGCCGCGATGGTGTCGCGCGCATGCGCCTCAGGCGTGTCGCCTTCGGCCACCGCCGCCGCGACGCCGCCTTGCGCCCAGGCGCTCGACGCGCCTTCGCCGACCGGCGCCGCGGTCACGATGGTGACCGGGCGGGGCGAGAGTTTCAGCGCGCAGAACAGGCCCGCAAGCCCGCCGCCAACGATGACGACGTCATCGGTCGCAAACGTTTCGAACGTGCGCATGGCATTCAGCTCTTCAGGTGGATCATCCGCTCGACCGAGCGCCGCGCCTTGGCGGCGATCATCGGGTCGATGACGACTTCCTCTTTCATGTAGACGAGGCTGTCGAGGATCTTCGGCAGCGTGATGCGCTTCATGTGCGGGCACAGATTGCACGGCCGCACGAACTCGACGTCGGGCAGCTCCGCCTTGACGTTGTCGGCCATCGAGCACTCGGTGACCATCACGACGCGCTTCGGGCGGTTCTTGCGCACCCAGTCGATCATGCCTTTGGTCGAGCCGGTATAGTCGGCCGTCTCGATCACGTCCGGCGGGCACTCCGGATGCGCGATGATCTGGATCGACGGGTCGGCCGCGCGATAGGACTCGAGCTCGTCGGCGGTGAAGCGCTCATGCACCTCGCATGCGCCCTTCCACGAGATGATCTTCACCTTGGTCTGCGAGGCGACGTAGTTCGCCAGGTACTGGTCCGGCAGGAAGATCACGGTGTCGGAGCCGAGGCTCTCCACCACCTGGACTGCGTTGGCGGAGGTGCAGCAGATGTCGACCTCGGCCTTCACGTCGGCCGACGTGTTCACATAGGCGACGATCGGCACGCCCGGGAATTTCTCGCGCAACAGCCGCACGTCCTCGCCGGTGATCGACTCGGCAAGCGAACAGCCCGCGCGCACGTCCGGGATCAGCACGGTCTTGTCCGGATTGAGGATCTTCGAGGTCTCGGCCATGAAGTGCACGCCGCCCTGCACGATGACGGGGGCCTTGGTCTTGGTCGCCTCGATCGCGAGCTGGAGCGAGTCGCCGACGAAGTCGGCGACGCAATTGTAGATTTCCGGCGTCTGGTAATTGTGTGCGAGCAGCACCGCGCCGCGCTGCTTCTTCAGCTCGTTGATCGCCTTCACGTAAGGCGCGAAGAACGGCCACTCGATCGAGGGCACAACGTTCTTGACGCGCTCATAAAGGTGCGCGGTCTCGCGCTCCACCTGCGCGTTCCACTCGAGCGAGGGCATCGGCAGCACGCCGTATTTCCGCGCGGCGGCGGACAACTCGCCGGGCGCCGAATTGGTCGGCATGAACGGATGGCCGCGAGACGGGCCGAACTGCGCGAGCACTGGCATCGCTGCCTCCTTGCATATATGCTCAATTTGAGCATATTAGGGGACGAAAACGACCGGCTGAAAGCCGGCGGGTCTCGCTTCTTTCCTCGGACTTATTCTCAATCCGAGCAAATCCTATATAGCACGGGTCCAACCCGATTGCGAGTCCCCCGCAGCGCCGCAGCCATGCAAAAAGCAGATCGGTCGGATCACATTTTTTCGTTGGGTCAGACAACGAGACGCACCTAAGTCTCCGGTCTGCCGCGGTGCGGCAGCGCAGCAATGGAATTTGCCATGAGTCAGCTCGCCGCAACGGCCCGTTCGATGACGTGGCGGACGCCCGCCGTCATTATCCTGTGCGGCTGTCTCATCTCCCTGATCGGCTTTGGCCCGCGCTCCGCCTTCGGCTTCTTCCTGACGCCGATGTCGGCGGCGAACGGCTGGGGCCGCGACGTCTTCGCGCTCGCTTTCGCGCTGCAGAACCTGCTCTGGGGAGTCGCCCAGCCATTCGCGGGCGCGGTCGCGGACCGCTTCGGCATGGTGCGCGTGCTCAGCGCCGGCGCGCTGCTCTACGCGGCCGGCCTCGCGCTGATGGCCTACACGACCTCGCCGATCACCTTGCAGCTGACCGCCGGCGTGCTGGTCGGCTTTGGGCTGGCCGGCTGCTCGTTCAACCTGGTGATCGCGGCGTTCGGCAAGCTGCTGCCCGAGCGCTATCGCATGCTGGCGATCGGCGCGGGGACCGCCGCCGGCTCGTTCGGCCAGTTTCTCTTTGCGCCGTTCGGCGTTGCGCTGATCGACAACGCCGGCTGGCAGAACGCGCTGCTCGTGTTCGGCGGCCTGCTGCTCTTCATCGTTCCGATGGCGCTTGCGCTCGCGACGCCGCGCTCGGAGCCGAAGCCCGCCGGCACCGACGTTGCGGCGACGCAGTCGCTCAGCGCAGCGCTGACTGAGGCCTTCGCGCACCGCTCCTACGTCTTCCTCGTGCTCGGTTTCTTCACCTGCGGCTTCCAGCTCGCATTCATCACGCTGCACCTGCCGTCGTACCTGATCGACCGCGGCTTGAGCGCGCAGATCGGCGGCTGGGCGCTCGCGACCATCGGGCTGTTCAACATCATCGGCTCGATCTCGGTCGGCTGGCTGTCGCTGCATTTCCCGCGCCGCTATCTGCTCGCGTTCAACTATTTCATGCGCGCAATCTTCATCGCCGCTTTCGTGCTGCTGCCGGCGAGCCCGGTGACGACGCTGCTGTTCGCCGCCGGCATGGGCCTGATGTGGCTCTCGACCGTGCCGCCGACCTCGGCGCTGGTGACCTTGATGTTCGGCACGCGCTGGCTCGCGACGCTCTATGGTTTCGCGTTCTTCAGCCACCAGCTCGGGGGCTTCCTCGGCGCCTGGCTCGGCGGCCTGCTCTACGAGCGCACCGGCTCCTACGATATTGTGTGGTGGCTAACAGTGGCGTTCGGCGTATTGTCCGCGGTAATCAATCTGCCGATCGAGGAAAAGCCCGTGCTGCGGGCAGCACCCGCCGCCGCCTGATCGCGAAAGCCGGTGCCAGGGGGGACGAATGGCAACCGGCGCGACCAAGGCAAAACTGTCTGTTGGCTGGCAGGGGCCGCTTCTCATTCTTCTGTGCGGTTGCCTGATCTCGATCTGTACCAACGGCCCGCGGTCGAGCTTCGGTTTCTTTCTCCAGCCGATGTCGACCGACCTGCATTGGGGGCGGGACGTTTTCGCTTTCGCGATCGCGATCCAGAACATCGTCAACGGCATCGGTCAGCCTTTTTCCGGCGCGATCGCGGATCGTTTCGGGACGGTGCGATCGTTGATCGCCGGCGCACTGATTTATTCGGCCGGTCTCGTGCTGATGTCCTATTCGACGACGCCAGGCATGCTCACGCTGTCGGCTGGCGTGATGATCGGCTTCGGCTTGTCCGGCGCGAGCTTTCCGATCGTGCTTGCTGCGTTTGGCAAACTGATGCCGGCGGAATGGCGCTCGACCGCGTTCGGCATCGGGACTGCGGCCGGCTCGTTTGGGCAATTCCTGTTCTCCCCGCTTGCCGTCGTTCTGATCGGGAATGTGGGATGGCAGAGCGCACTGCTGGTCTATGCTTGCATCGTGCTGCTGGTGCTGCCGCTGTCGCTGCTGCTCGCGACGCGCGGCGGGACGCCGGGAGCCGCGGATGCCGTGCCGCAATCCTTCCGCAACGCAATCGGTGAGGCCTTCGGGCACGGCTCGTACATCCTGCTCGTGCTGGGCTTCTTCACCTGCGGATTTCACGTCGCTTTCATCACCACGCATCTGCCGCCCTATTTGGTCGACAAGGGCCTCGATGCGTCATGGGGCGGCTGGGTCGTTGCGTTCATCGGATTGTTCAACATCGTCGGATCGCTCACGGCCGGTATTCTCGGCGGCCGGTTGCCGAAGCGCTACCTGCTGTCGCTCATCTATTTCTCGCGCACGGTTGCAATCGCGTGGTTCGTCACGACGCCTGTCACGCCCCTGAGCGCGATGATTTTCGGTGGGGCAATGGGTCTGTTCTGGCTGTCGACCGTACCGCTGACGTCCGGGCTGGTCGCGCTGATGTTTGGAACCCGTTACATGGCGACGCTGTTTGGCTTCGCGTTTTTCTCACATCAGGTAGGCTCGTTCCTCGGCGTCTGGCTGGGTGGTTTCCTTTACGAGCGAACCGGGTCATATGACGTGGTCTGGTGGCTCGGGGCCGCGCTGGGGATCGTCGCAGGACTTCTGAACCTGCCGATCCGCGAACGACCGGTGCCGAGGATCGCCGCGGCGCAGACGTGAGGATGGAGCAGATCTTGAACAGCGACAGCGACAGCGTCTATCTCGCGCCCGCCGAATACGTCGACAGCGATCATCCGGCGATCGTCGCGCTCGCGCGCAAGGTCGGCGGTGCGTCTCCGGTCGAGAAGGCGCGGCGGTATTACCTCGCGGCGCGCGAGGTCCGCTACGATCCCGATCTCTACTTCGGCGAT